>JBMDXL010000623.1:0-8019 GCA_048594465.1 Microlunatus sp.
ACCCGGTGCTCGGCTCGCTGGCCGACCTGGACGCCCTGCTGGTCCGTGCCCACGCGCTCGGGCTGCGGGTGATCATCGAGCTGGTGCCGGACCTGAGCAGGTCCGATCCGGCGATGCGGGCCGAGTTCGAGCAGGTCCTCCGGTTCTGGTCGGACCGGGGAGTCGACGGCTTCCAGGTGGGCGTCGTCCACGGTCTGGTCGAAGACCCGGACCAGCCGCCGTCCGCAGGCAGCCCGCGGGGGCTGCCGACCGAGCCAGGGGACCCCTGCTGGGACGAGGAGGGGGTGCACGCCCTCTACCGGTCCTGGCGCGCCGTCGTCGACGACTGCACCGCCGCCGACCCGAGCCGCCCGCGGATCCTGTGCGGCGGGGCCGACGTGTCCGTCGACCGGGCGGTCCGCGCTGTGCGGCCTGGCGAGCTGCACCAGACCGTCAACGGCGCGTACCTGCAGGCCCCGTGGGAGCCGGTGGCGCTGCGCCGGGTGATCGAGGACTCGCTGACGGCGTACGACGCCGTCGGCGCCCCTGCGACCTGGGCGCTCTCGACCAGCGACGTCGTCCGGCCCGCCAGCCGGTTCGGTTACCCGGCCGACGCCCAGCCGCGGACGGGGGTCGGGGTGCACGACCCGCAACCCGACGCCGCGCTCGGACTCCGCCGGGCCCGGGCCGCGATCCTGCTGATGCTGGCGCTCCCCGGCTCGGCCCACCTGTACCAGGGGGAGGAGCTGGGGCTGCCCGAGCACACCTCTCTGCCGGACGAGGCCCGCCAGGACCCGAGCTGGGAGCGGTCGGGCCACACCGGGCGCGGCCGGGAGGGCTGTCGGGTGCCGCTGCCCTGGCTGGCCGGGATCGACGGTCTCGGCTTCACCGACGGGATGCCCTGGCTGCCGCAGCCGGACAGCTTCGACGCCCTGGCCCGGAACCGGCAGGAGGAGCAACCGGGTTCGACCCTGCGTCTCTACGTGGGCGCCCTGGCCTTCCGGCGCCGGTTCGGCCTGGCCAGCGGGACCCCCGAGTGGCGGAGCGACGCCCAGAGCCCCGTCCTGGACCTCGCCACCGCGGGGCTGCGGGTGACGGTCAACCTGGGCGCGTCGCCGGTGCCGTTGCCCGACGACGCCGAGGTGCTGCTGGCCAGCGAGCCGCTGACCCGGTGGCAGCTGGAACCCGACGTGGCGGTCTGGTGGCGTCCGCTCGACAGCGAGGATGACCCACTCGATCAGGCCTAGCAGGTGGCCGGATCAGGCGTAGCGGGCGGCCACCGTCTCGGCCTCGGCGCCGTAACCGGCCCCGTGGGTGACCGCGTGGACCAGCAGCGGGTGGAGCTGGTGCAGTCCGATCAGCTCCGGCCAGTCCGACCCCAGCCGGGCGGCCTCGACGTACGCCGCCGTCAGGGTGGTCAGCTCGGGGGCACCGAAGAGCTGCAGCATGGCCAGGTCGGTCAACCCGTGGCCCCCGTGGGCCGCCGGGTCGATCAGGACCACTCCATCGGCCGTGAACAGCACGTTGCCGGCCCACAGGTCGCCATGGATCCGGGCCGGCGGTCGGTCGTCGTCGAACTCGCCGTCGCGCAGCCGGTCCGCCACCCGGGCGACCTGCCGCCGGCCGCGGGGGCTGAGGTGGCCGATCGCGGCGGCGGCATCGGCGTACGGGAGCAGGCGCTGCTCGGCGTAGAACGTCCCCCAGCGCTGGTCCGGACGCAGCGTCAGTCGTTGGGTGCCGATGTAGCCGTCGCCGCTCCAGCCCTCGGGCGGTGCCCCGTACGTCGGCGCCCGGGCGGCATGGGTCAGCGCCAATGCGGCGCCGAAGGCGGCCGCGGCCGCGCGCGACGGGCGGACCGGTGTGAGCCGGGGGAGCACCAGACGCTGCGACGAGACGTCCAGCACCTCGACCACCTGGGCCGCTCCCGGTCCGGCGGCCGCCAGCCAGCGCAGACCGGCGGCTTCGGTTGGATAGGCGTCGGGGCCGGCGGGACGGGACTTGGTGAAGCGGTCCGCCACGGGACCGTCAGACCGCGAGCGTGCCGCGGACGATGGAGTTGCCGGAGTGGGTCGGAGCGCCGCCCGGCTCCTCGTCGGAGATGTCGACGACGGGATAGCGACTGACGTCGATGCCGTTCGGCACGGGGAAGCGCTCGTCGTCGTGCGCCATCAGCCCGACCGGCGTCATAGCCGACGCGTCCCGGCTCATCAGCCACACCTGCTGCACGCCGTCGACCGGACGGCTGGTGGTCATCGTCACCACGAGCCAGCGGCGGCCGTCGGCGTCCTGCTCGAGGGTGGCCTCACCCCGGGCGCCCGTCCAGGCCGGCAGCGCGTTCAGCGGGACCGACGAGATGACGGTCTCCGCCGGCGGCCGGAGCTGCTGCCAGGCGAGGGTGCCGCCGATGCCGGCGAGCAGGGCCAGACCGGCGGCCAGGCCGAGACTCAGCACCCGGCGACGGTCCGGACGCGGCTCGTCGAGCCGCTCCGCCGGCGGTGGCTCGTCCTCGGCGGTCCGGACCACGGTCAGCGGCGGGTAGGTCGAGAGCGCCGGCGCTGAGGACGGGGTCGACGGCGGCACCAGATCGGAGGAGAAGTCGGCGTCGAAGCCGAGCTGGGTGCGGATCCGGTCCCACACCTGCGGGCTGGGAGTCTCGAGGGTGAAGTGGTCGGAGATCGTGCGGCCCACCTGCGAGAGGTGGCCGAGGTCGGACACCTCCTGGCCGCACGTGGCGCACCGGGCGATGTGGGCGAGCTCCTCGGCGGAGGCGGCGTCGCGTTCACCGAGGGCGACCAGCGCCAGCACCTCAGGATTCGTATGCATCCGGTATCACCTCCATCCGGTTCCTCAGCTTGATCAGGCTCCGTCGTATGTGGCTCTTCACCGTGCCGGGCGGCAGCTGGAGTCGCTCCGCGATCTGGGTGTGGGTGAGGTCCTCGAAGAACGCGAGTCGCAGCACCTGCTGCGGCACGGTGTCGAGCTTCGCGATCTCCTCGGCGATGACCAGCTGCTGGGCCACGTCGACGGGGAGGCTGTCGGTGGTGACGGTGTTGCTGGCCACCTCGTTCTGGATCCGACGCTGGCGCCCGCGGGAGGCGTGGGCGTCGACGATCTTGTTGCGGGCGATGCCCATCAGCCAGGTGGGCAGCTTGGCCCGCTCCGGCTGGTAGCGGTCACGACCCTTCCAGGCGGCGATGAAGACCTGCTGGAGCACGTCCTCGGCCTCGGTCACGTCGCCGAGGGACCGCAGGGCCACGGTGTAGACGAGCGGGGAGTAGCGACGGTAGAGCTCCTCGAGAGCCAGCTCGTCACCGTCGGAGAACCGCTGCGCGAGATCGACGGGGTCGTCGGGTCGCGTTGCCACAGCGATGCCCCCTCCCTGGTACGCCGTCATCGGTCCGGCTCGGCCAGCACCACGACGTTGTCGCGGTATCCGCTGCGGGCATCGTACGCGCCACCGCAGGTGAGAAGCACCAGCCGGGGACGGCCGTCACGGTCGAACAGGTCCTCGATCGGCAGGCGGGTCGCCACGATCAGCCGCCGGGACACGATCCGGTAGCTGTGGTCGCGACCGGACCGGTCGGTGACCACGACGCGTTCGCCCTTGCGGACCGAGGCCAGTCGGGCGAAGGGGCCGAGCCCTTCGGTCCGGGTGTCGACGTGGGCGGCGATGACGGTGCTGCCCACCTCGTCGCGGGGGGTGGCGCCGAACTCGTACCAGCCGGCGCGGCGGACGGTCTCGGGCAGCTCCATGCTCCCGTCCTTGGCCACCCCCGTCGGTCGTACCTCGACGTCGATGCCGGCATCGGGGACCTGCAGCCGGACGGGTTGGGCGGCTCTCGTGTTCCGAGGCGGCCGTGGGGCGGCATCGACCACGGGGATGTCGGGCAGCGGGGCGGGGTCGGGCTCGGCGCGGGTCGGCGACGCGGGGGTGGTCGGGGAGGCGGCGGAACTCGGGGAGTCGGCCGGGGGAGCCGGTGCTCGGAGCTCCAGCGCCTCGATCCGGGACGAGCGGTCCGCGGGGCCTTCGCCGGTGGCGGACGAGCCGCCGATCGCCGGGGAGGCGCCGGCCGCCGACGAGGGTGCGACGCCGACAGCGGCGCAGCCCAGTCCGACGACGGCCAGCAACCCCACCAGCAGCGACACCAACGGCCCGGCCGCCCCCGCGGGGCGGCCGGTCCGGTTGGTGTCGGGAGGGTTCATCGTGCGAGCTGGACCGTGATCACTTGGTCCGGCTGACCGCGGGACGGGTCGAGCGCCGCACCAGCAGCGCCGCGCCCAGCCCGAGGACCAGAGCCGCCAGGACACCCGGCAGGGCGCCGGAGGCGGCCAGACCGGCCTCACCGGCGTGCACCCCACCCGGACCCGAGTGCAGGCCCTTGATGGTCTGGGTGGCCAGCTTCAGGTTGTCGTCCTCCAGCGAACCCCACGCGTACGCGATGGTCAGGACGCCGTCCTCGACCGCGACGTCGGCCGGGCCGATCACCGGGTCGGTGGTGCCGGCGGCGGCCACCGAGGCCTCGATGGTGCCGGCATCCAGGTCGAGGCTGGCCTCGTCCGGGTTCTCCAGCCCCTCCACGACAGCACTGCCACCGGCCAGGATGTCGACCGCCGGAGCCGCGGCTACGTGACGCACGGTCAGACGACCCTGACCGGCATCGGTCTTGGAGGTGTCGTTGGTGAACAGGGTGGCCGTCGGGTCACCGTTCTCCTTCAGGTGGGCCACGGCGGTGTAGTTCTTGCCGCTCTCCAGCTTCAGGTCGACCGGGCCAATGGCCGGGTCGTCGTCGTTCGTGGCGTCGGCCGCGGTGATGGCCACCGAGTAGGTACCGGCGTCGAGGTTGAGTGGTCCGGCCAGGGTGCCGGGCTTGAAGTTGTTCAGCGTTCGCTCGCCGTTGACGTAGACGTCGACGGTCAGACCGGGCACAGCGTGCAGGACGGACAGCTGAGCCTGGTCGGCGGCGTGGGCGGGCAGCGCGAGCCCGGACATGGCTAGCGCGGCAGCAGCACCGATCGCCAGAATGCGTCGTCGCATGGGGGCCTCTTCCTGTGGGGCGGTTGGGATGTGCCTTCTTCCGCGGCCACCGGGTGATCGGTTGCACAGCATCCGTTGTCGGCGTGTCGACAGAAAGACGTAGACATGAGGGGCCTTGCCCGGGCCCGACAGCGGGGCCCGCACTGCTGTCGCCAGCAGGTCGGCGAGACCGAGAAAGAGAGATGAACCGGCGGTCGTCCGTCGATGACTCGAGGACACGAGGGTGGCCAGGGCCGGGGTCGAACCGGCGACCTTTCACTTTTCAGGCGAACGCTGCTACCAGCTGAGCTACCTGGCCTCGCCCGACCGCACGCAGCTGCGTACGGGTCGGACGCCAAAGCGGTGACCACACATGCGATCACCGCTTCCGCGACCCCGACGGGACTCGAACCCGCGACCTCCGCCGTGACAGGGCGGCGCGCTAACCAACTGCGCTACGGGGCCTGGTGTGCACTCCGTCATCGAAGCGCCCGCGAAACTATAGCGCAGGATGCGGGATGGTCCGAATCGTCGCCCGCGGTGGAACGGAGGCCTCTGTCGAGGCTGTCGAGAGTCGCCCCCGGGCGGCCCGGCTCCGGCTGGGCGGCGGGCTCCAGAGGTGGGAGACCGAGTGGTGCGGACCGCAGCGGTGGGCCGGACCGCGGGCGCGGAGCCGTGACCGACTGTGGCATCCCCAACGGGATTCGAACCCGCGCTGCCGCCTTGAAAGGGCGGTGTCCTAGGCCGCTAGACGATGGGGACCCGTGGAACCGCCTCGACTCTACCGAACATCGAGCGCCTCCTCCGCCGGAGCGGGACGGAGAACGTTCGTGGGGCCGGTTCCCGGGGGAGAACCCACCCCACGTCTGAGGGGTTCGGCGAGCGTCAGCCGAACACGGTGATGTGCACGTGGTTCTTGTGGTTGGCCGAGTCGCCGCCGCGGTCGGCCATGTAGCGCCAGCCTTCCTTGTCGCGCTCGATGTTCCAGATCCGCTGGTTCCAGATCACGTAGTTGATCCCGAGGCTCCTGGCGTTCGCCTTGGCCCACAGGGCGACCTTCTCACCGAGGGCCTTGCCGGAGGCCGACTTGTAGCTGGGGATCATCAGGTCCAGCGCGCGACCGGACGGGTGGTCGGGGAGCGGGTCCTTGCGGACGCCGCCGATCGAGGTGATCTGCGGGAAGGTGGCCCGGACGGCACGGTGGACCTTGATCGCGTTGGGCTTGAGCCCCTTCTCCACCGGGTAGGCGGGCACGGCGGGCTTGGTCGTCGACAGGTACTGCGCCGTGACCCAGCGGGCTGCGTTGTCGTAGACGATCTGCATCCGACCGTTGGTGACCACCCCGGTGATGCTCAGCGGGGTGCCGATGCCGACCTCGGTGACCGACTGGAAGTCGGCGTTCGGTGTCGAGCGGATGATCAAGGTGGTGGTGGCGAACCGGACGCCGGTGATCTTGGGCAGGCCGGGGGCGACGGGACCCGGGGCGGCCGGGGTGGTCAGGTACTTGGCGGTCACCCAGCGGATCGCGTTGCCGTAGATGATCTGGGCGCGGCCGTTCTGCGTGGTGCCGGTGATGGAGACCGTGGATCCCTTGGCCACTTCGCCGACGACCTTGTAGTCCGACCCCGAGGTGGTGCGGACCAGCAGGTCGGCAGTGGTCACCCGGGTGCCGGTGATGGCCGGCAGGCCACTGGGCTTGCTCAGGTACTGGCTGGCCACCCAGCCGGTCGACTTCGCGTACACGACCTCGGAGTAGCCGCGGGCGACCTTGCCGGTCAGGGTGACGGTGGCGTTGTCGGGGACGACCCGGATCTTCGCGTACGAGAGCCCGGGACCCTTGCGCAGGTTGACGTCCGTGGTGGTCACCCGGGTCCCGGTGGTGCTGCCGCCGGGCGCCGCGGCTCCGCCCTTGAGGTACTGGGCGGACACGTAGCCGAACCCGGACCCGAATCTGATCTTGGTCCAGCCGCCGCTGGTGCTGACCGCGGTGACGGTCTGACCGCGGAACAGACCCCCGACGATCTTGCTGCTCGTGCTGGCGGCCGACCGGACGTTCACGGCGGTGGTGGCGGTCATCGTGGTGTCCGCGGTGGCCGTGGCCGTGACCCCGGTGAGCAGACCCGTGAGAGCGAGGGTGGAGCACACCATCAGGCTCCTTCGGGTCGCGCTCACGTGCTCTCCATTCGCCGGTGCGGGTTCGTCAGATCAGAGGACGATCACCTCCCGTACGTCTCGTCACGGGAGTAACAACAACCTCAGATAACGCAGGACTCTAAGCGCGTCACACCCGTAACGGCAAGACGTGAGTGAAGATTTCCTCAGGTTGGCAACGCGACACGCCGCGTGTCAGCCGAAAACTACAGTGTTGTTATTCTCAGTTTCGGTTCTCGTACGAGGGTCGCGGCTAGCATCGGCGCGGTGATCACGATGGAGCCCGCCGTGTTCGAGGAGCTGGTCTCGGAGGCGCTCGACACCATCCCGCCCGAGCTGGCCGGGATGATCGAGAACTGCGTCATCGTGGTCGAGGACCACCCGCCGCCCGACCAACCGGATCTGCTCGGTCTCTACGAGGGGATCCCGCTGACCGAGCGCGGCGAGTTCTACAGCGCCGTGCTGCCGGACCGGATCTCCATCTACCGTCTGCCCACGCTGGCGATCTGCGACTCCGTCGACGACGTGATCGAGGAGGTGCACATCACCGTGGTGCACGAGATCGCCCACCACTTCGGGATCGACGACGCCCGCCTGCACGCCCTCGGCTACGCCTGAGTTCCGCTCCGCCTGAGCGGCGCGCACGGCCGCCTGGGCGCGGACGCGGCGCCACGGTCGGGCCGCCGTCGGCCCGGGGCCGTGGCTGGTCACCTCTCACGGCTGGCGTGTCGGGGACTGGGTCACCGGGGTGAGGAGCGGGGGTCCGACGCAGACCAACCTGTGCCGCCACGGGCTCCGAATACCCAGTGCAGCGTCCGAGCTCTCGACGCTGACTCTCGAAGGAGCTGCACCATGTCCGCACCACGCGTCGACGC
>JBMDXL010000624.1:0-15091 GCA_048594465.1 Microlunatus sp.
GGGGTCAACCGGACGTCCCCGACCCACGCCCCGTCCGCCCGCTGCTTCAGGTGGAAGAACCGCCGCTCAGCGTGTTCGTGTTCGTCGACCGGCGCGACCCCGTCGGGGTCGATCGCATCCACGACCCGGGCCGCGACCACCCCCAGCTCCTTCGGCCCCAGCTGCGCCGCCGCCTCCACCAACAACGCCTCCCCAGCACTGACGGCGGCGGGGTCGCAGTGGTCGACCTTCCGCAACGCACCGTCGATGATCGCGACCTGCTCCGGTGACACGAGCCCGTCGGTCTGTGCGGCCGCCAGCACCGGCCGGACCGGGCCCAACCGCTCCCCCGTCATCGCCTGCCGGTTCGCCAGATGCTCCGCCGCCTTGACCCGGCGGTGCGCCTCACCCATCGACAACCGCAACCCGACCGCCAGGACCCGGGTCATCGACCTTTCCGTCAACGCCGCCGGCACACCCTGCTCGATCCCGTACCGGATCGCCGCCCGATCCACCACCGGCCACGTGTTCCGCACCCGCTCCCACTCCGCGAGGAAGCCGACCAGCCCGACCGCGTCCAGCTCGGCCAGACCACCGTCGTCGACCACCTTCACCAGATGCCCCACAGCGGTCCGGACCCCGTCCACCGCAGCCGCCAGCGCCGACCCGACGGGCTCGGTCAACGGCGGCGGTTCCATGATCAAAGTCTAGTCGAACTTGTGTTCGAATACTGGAGGATCGACTCCTGCGATCCCTGCCTCCTGGGGACTTCCTCCTCAGCAGCCTTCGTGGGGCGACGTCGCAGCACAGGCTGTTCCCTCATGAGTCACCCGATGGCTCGGTACATGATCAGACCTCGTTCACCCTCGTCCGCGACGTGGAAGCCCGAAGAGCGGTAGAGCTGCTGAGCCGGCGCGTTGTCTGCGCTCACGTGCAGGCTCAGGCCGGTGTGCCCCTGGCTGGAGGCCCGATCGATCAGCTGGACAAGAAGAGCGGTACCGAGCCCCTGTCCGCGGAACTCCTCCACCACCGCGACCGCAAGCTCCGGGACACCGTCGGCAACGAAGCCCTTGCCGTGGTCGCCACGAGCGAGGAAACGGCACCACGCCGCCCCCACGAACTCGGTGCCGTCTCGCGCCCAGCACTCTGCCCCACCTCGGTCCTGGACCTCGGCAACGACTCCCAGGTCTCCTGGTCGGTTGCCGAAGCCGTCGACGTACGGGTCGGGCTGAGCCGACGCGCGGTGAACCTGGAACGCTTCTTCTGACCACTGGTAGCGCCATCGCCATGCTTGGAAGAGCGCACGCTGGAGGACCGCCCGGTCCGCCCAGGTGGCTGGTCGCAGGGCCGACTGCATCACGTCACGGTAGCGACGGTGTTTGACGGTCTCTCGACGGGGCAACGTAGGGTCGGCCCGCAGCCGCCCGCTGTCGTGGGCGCCGCTGAGGACCACCACCCGGCTCGACCATCGGCGTCGACCGGCGGGCAGCAGAGTGTGACCAGACCGAACGAGAAGAGGCAGCAGATGCGCGTCGTCGTGACCGGAGGGACCGGCAGGGCCGGCCAGTGGGTCGTCCGCAACCTGGCGGAGGCCGGGCACGAGGTGGTGAACCTCGACGTCGCCGACCGACCGGAGCTCGACCTGCCGGGCGGGTTCTGCCGGGTGGATCTCACCGACGCGGGCAAGGTCTACGACGCGCTCTTCCAGTTCCGACCCGAGGGGATCTGCCACCTCGCCGCCAACCCGGCGCCCAGCGGGCAGGCCCGGATCGACGTGTTCGACAACAACGTCCTGTCCGCGCACAACATCCTGCAGGCGGCCGGCGACCTCGGCGTCTCGCGGGTGGTCTACGCCTCCAGCGAGATGGCCACGGGGCTGCTGACCGACGGCACCGTGCCCGACCGGATCCCCTTCGACGAGTCCGAGCGCCGCCCCTCACCCAACGCGTACGCGCTGAGCAAGTACCTCAGCGAGGTCATCGCGGACACGATGGCCGTCCGCTACCCCGACACCGCCTGGGTGGGTCTCCGGATCAACAACGTCATCCCCCCGGACGCGTACGGCCGGTTCGCCGCCGAGTGGGACGACCCGTCGCTGAGCAAGGGCAACTTCTGGAGCTACATCGACGCCCGTGACGTCGGCACCGCCTACCGCGCCGCGCTCGAAGGGAGCAGCACCGGCCACGAGGTCTGCCTGATCGCCGCCGCCGACACCCGCGCGAAGCAGGGTCTGCGGGAGCTGATGGCCGAGCACTACGACGGTTACGACCGGTTCGCCGACGACTACGCCGACCCACACTCGGCCTTCGACTGCAGCAAGATGCAGCGGCTGTTCGGCTGGACGCCGAGTCACAGCTGGCGCGACCAGTAGGTCCCCGCGGGCTACGGTGAGCCGGTGACCGCCGGTCCCCCGAGCCCGAGCGTCCGACGGGCCAGCGCCCGGGGACGGTGGATCCTGCTGGCCACGGTGCTCGGGTCGGGGATCTCGCTGCTGGACTCGACGGTGGTCAACGTGGCCCTGCCGGCCCTGGGCAGCGACCTCGGCGCCAGTCTCGGCCAGCTCCAGTGGGTGGTCAACGGCTACACCCTGTCGTTGGCCGCCCTGGTGCTGCTCGGTGGATCACTCGGCGACCGTCTCGGTCGACGCCGTGTCTTCGCGATCGGCGTCGTCTGGTTCGCCCTCGGCTCCCTGCTCTGCGGGCTGGCCCCCGGGATCGGCTGGCTGATCGCCGCCCGGATCCTGCAGGGCGTCGGCGGTGCCCTGCTGGTGCCGGGCAGCCTGGCCATCATCTCGGCCACCTTCGTCCGCACCGACCGGGCCCGGGCCATCGGGACCTGGTCGGCCCTGTCGGGTGTGGCCACCGCCGTCGGACCGCTGCTCGGTGGCTGGATGGTGCAGACCATCGGCTGGCGCTGGGCGTTCCTGATCAACCTGCCGCTGGCCGTCGCGGTGCTGGCGGTCACGTTGCGGCACGTGCCCTAGACGTCGGATTCTCAAGCACCACGCACCATCGACCTAGCCGGCGCCGTCCTCGCGGCGGCGGGACTGGGCGGGCTCACGTACGCGCTGATCGGTGCCGGCGACGGCTGGCACCCGAGTGTGATCATGGTCGGGCTGGGCGGGATCGCTGCCCTGGTGGCGTTCGTGGCCGTCGAGCGACGGGGTCGCAGCCCGATGCTGCCGCTGGACGTGTTCTCCTCGCGCCAGTTCAGTTCCGCCAACCTGGTCACCCTGCTGGTCTACGCGGCGCTGGGCGCCCTGTTCTTCCTGTTGGTGGTCCAGCTCCAGGTCGTGGCCGGGTTCGATGCCCTGGCGGCCGGTTCGTCCCTGCTCCCGCTCACGATCATCATGCTGCTGCTGTCCGGCTCGGCCGGTCAGCTGGCCGAGCGGATCGGCCCTCGCTGGCCGATGACGCTGGGACCCCTGCTGGCCGGGGCGGGGGCGGTGCTGCTGCGGCGGGTCGGCCCCGGGGCCTCGTACGCGACGGACGTGCTGCCCGCCGTGGTGATCATCGGTCTCGGTCTCGCCCTGACCGTGGCCCCGTTGACGGCGACGGTGCTGGCGGCGGTCGAGGACCGTCATGCCGGTGTCGCGAGCGGGGTGAACAACGCGGTGGCGCGGGCCGGCGGGCTGCTGGCCGTGGCCGCCCTCCCCGTGCTGGTCGGACTGACCGGTGACGACTACGCCGACCCCGGCGCCTTCGAGGCAGGCTTCGGTCGCGCGATGATCATCTGCGCGGTTCTCTTCTTCGCCGGCGGAATCATCTCCTGGTCGACCATCCGGGCACCGCTGTCCGGCGACACCTCCACCCCGGTGCCGTCGACGACCGACGCGCCGGGTCCGGTCGGACGGCTGCACTGCGGCGTGGGCGCCCCTCCGCTCACCGCGCGGGAGCGCGACGGATCGGGCACGACCCCGCCGTCGTGAGTACGCTCGGACCTGGCCGCAGGACGACGAGCAGGAAGTGAGGGTCCGATGGCAGCGCCGGGGACTCTCATCGCCGACCGCTACCGCCTGGTCCGCCAGCTCGGTGCCGGCGGCATGGGCGTGGTCTGGGAGGCGCGCGACGAGCGGCTCGATCGCCCCGTGGCGGTCAAGCAGCTGCGCACCCAGGTCGGTCTGACCGAGGCGGAGACCGAGGTCATCGCCCAGCGCGCCATGCGCGAGGCCCGGATCAACGCGAGCCTCCAGCACCCGTACGCGGTGGCCGTCTTCGACGTGGTCGAGCACGACGGCCAGCCCTGCATCGTGATGGAGCTGGTGCCCTCGGTGCCGCTGACCGAGGTGATGCGGGGACTCGGCACCCTGGCTCCCACCGAGGCCGCCCGGGTCGGCGCGCAGGTGGCGGCGGCGCTGGCCGCCGCGCACGCCCTCGGCATCGTCCACCGTGACGTCAAGCCGGGCAACGTGCTGATCGGCGACGACGGCACCGCCCGCATCTGCGACTTCGGCATCTCCCGGTCCTTCGGCGACGCCACCCTGACCATGACCGGCATGATCACCGGCACCCCTGCCTACCTGGCGCCCGAGACCGCCCGCGGCGAGGAGTCGACCTTCGCCTCCGACGTGCACTCGCTCGGTGCCACCCTGTACGCCGCGGTCGAGGGCGAACCGCCGTTCGGCAGCGAGGGCAACGCCATCGCCGTGCTCTACCGGGTGACGGCCGGCGAGATGCGTCCGCCTCAGCGGGCGGGGGCGCTGGAGCCGCTGCTGCTGTCCATGATGAGTCTGCAACCAGCGGACCGGCCGACCATGGCCGAAGCCGCCGCGCGGTTGTCCGGCCTGGCTGCCGGGAGCGCCGCTCCCGGCTCGCCGGTGCCGCTCCCGTCCGCGGAGACGCTGCCGTCCGCGGAGACGCTGCCAACCCAGGCGATCCCCGCACCCACGCGCACGCTGCCGTCGTCGGCGGCCTCCCCTGCCACCCAGGCGCTGCCCCGCCCCGGCGACGCCACCACGCCGCGGCTGGCCGCCGGGCCCTCGCTGCCGTCCGCCCACTCCCCCGCCGAGCCGCGGATCCCGTCGACCCGACCGGGGCCGTCGGCATCTCGACCGGTGACCAGCCAGCCGTCGGTGTCCCGACCGGTGAGCAGCCCGACGTCCGTCCGTCCACCGGCGCCGGCCGCTCCCGCTCACCGGAGTCGCCGGGGTCTGGTGGTCGCGGTGGTGATCCTCGCCCTGCTGGTCGCCGCCGTCGGCGTGGCCCTGCTGTGGCCGACCCTGAACAACGCGACCGTGGCTCCGGGAGCGGGTGACCCGTCGACCTCGACCGAGACCTCTGCGTCCTCGTCGGCTCCGGCCTCGTCGAGCTCGTCGGATCCGTCGCCGGCCACGGCCGGCGCTCCCACCACCGAGCAGCTGGCCCAGGCAGTCTCGGACTACTACGCGCTCCTCCCCGACGACACCGAAGCCGGCTGGCAGCGGCTGACACCCGCGTACCAGCAGCAGACCGGTGGATTCGACAGCTACGAAGGGTTCTGGAAGGACATGGACTCCGTCACCGTGAGTGACGTGCGCGCCACGACGCCCGACCGGGTCCAGGCCACGATCACCTACGTGGCCAAGAGCGGCAACCGGCGCTCGACCGAGCAGCGGTCCTTCCGTCTGGTGCAGTCCGATGGCGTGCTCAAGATCAACGCCTCGGCCGTGGTCTAGGCCACCGGTGGACCGCCGGGGCGGGCCGCCGAGAACACCGCACCCCCCGTTCCCGACGACCCGTCCAGCATCCGACGACCGGCGATCGCGCCGCCGCTGACGGGTAGCTCGGCCCCTTGGTCGGTGTCGATCGACGCTGAGCGACACCCCGCGCGGACTTACGAGCTTCGTCGACGGTGACGGGCCGCCGGTGGTAGTCACCGACCGGCGACGACCACCCTCCGGATCTGCCCCCTGGGGGCGACTGTAGGGGCCACGCGCGAGCCGCCGCCACACCCTCAGGGGTGGTCGGCGAAGCGACCGACCCGAGGCCCCGGGCGTCCGGCGAAGCGGACGAGAGGTAGCACGGAGCGGCGGCAGCACGCCTTTTGCTTGTCTTCCGGACCGACGGGGATTACGTTGTAAACAGCGTCGTCCCCATCCGGGGACGCCGCAGGTGGGTCAAGACATGTGCGCACCTCCTCCGATCCTTCGAAGGACGCGCCCATGCTCCGTACCCCCTCTTCCTCGGCCCCTGACACCGCTTCGTCCAGCGACGCCGTCCTGGTCCTCGATCACCTCTGGCTGGCCGACGCCATCGCCCGCCGCTTCCGTGGACGCGGGGAGGACGACGAGGACCTCCGACAGGTCGCCCGGTGCGGTCTGGTCGAGGCCGCCGGCCGCTACGACCCGGCGCGCGGAGCCTTCCCCGCCTTCGCCGGACCGACCATCAGCGGGGTGGTCAAGCGCCACTTCCGTGACCACGGCTGGAGTGTGCGACCCGGGCGCTCGACCCAGCAGCTGGCGCTGCAGATCACCAGGCGCTGGTCGGAGGTGGCCCAGAGCGGTGGCGCCGAACCGACCGACCAGGACCTGGCCGGGAGTCTCGGCGCGTCGGTGACCGACATCCGGGAGGCACGGGTCGCCACGGCGGGCTACCGCAGCGTGTCGATCGACGCCACCCCCTCGATCGCGGCGTCCGCCTCGACGGAAGATCCTGCGTTCGAGCGCGCCGAGGCGCGGATGCTGGTGGACCAGGCCTGGCCCCTGCTGGACGAGGCGGAGCGGCGGCTGCTCCGGCTGCGCTTCTGGGAGAACCGGTCGCAGAGCGACATCTCCATCGTGCTCGGCACCAGCCAGATGCAGGTGTCGAGGCTGATTGCCAAGACGCTGCTGCACATCCGGCAGCTGCTGGACATCGGCCCGGGCTCGCACGCCGCGTGATGATCACGAGCCGGTGATCATGGAGATCGACGACGACCGGGTGCTCTGGTCCGCGCCGACCGGCGAGCGCGCCGACCGCCCGCTGCTCCTGGTGCTGCACGGGCACGGGCTCGACGAGGGGGTCGGCTTCGACCTCCGGCACCGGTTGCCGCCGTCCCTGGTGCTCGCGTCGCTGCGTGGACCGCTGCCGGCGCGCGGCGGGTACGGCTGGTTCGCGCTCGACGCCACCTTCGGCTTCGACCAGATCCAGGCATCGGTCGATGCCGTCCTGGCCTGGCTGGACCGGCAGAGCGGCTACCGGTCCGTCGGTGTGCTCGGTTTCTCGCAGGGGTCGGCCATCGCGGCCCAGTGCCTCCGTGCCCGGCCGACCAGCTTCGGGTACGCCGTCTTGTTGTCCGGCTTCCTGAGTCCCCTGCCCGCGCCGGGTGACGCCGAGCTCGTACGGCTGCGGCCGCCCGTGTTCTCCGGCCGGGGGGACCGCGACACCCTGGTGCCCGACGTGCTCTGCCAGCTGACCGACCGCTGGCTGGACGCGCACGCCGAGGTGACTCGACGGGTCTACGCCGGCCTGGGGCACCAGGTGTCTCCCGAGGAGCTGACCGATGTCGCCGCGTTCCTGGACGCGCACGCCTCGGTGACCGACGGCCGCCTGGCTGTTTGATCCGGCCCCTCGGTGGATACCCAACGGACCCCGGGTGGCCGTCGCGACCACGGTCTCGGCCCGGGGCGAGCGGGTGGCCGTCGACGCGGCAGGAGAGGACGCAGCGAGGTGAGCGTCCGAGGGGGGCGTCGCACGGTCGACGGCCACACGCGGACTCCGGAGCGCGCCGGCGCCGCGTGAGGTCAGTCCACTGAGCGGTGGGAACGGGCGGATGATCCCCGTGTCGCCGATCGGACACGGGCGTTCAAGCGCGGGCGTCTGCTGGAGACCGGCTGCCGGCGGCAGGCTGACTTCCCGCCTGGCCGAGCCGCCGGAACGTCAGCTCGGGCCGGAGCAAGCCGCAAGCGTGCGGGGGACCAGATCGTCCGACCCCTGTCGTGCGGCTCGCAGCTGGTCGGCCCACAGGCGGCCCATCTCGAGCCCGTTGGGGAACTGGTCGTCGCGGTCCCAGCGCCAGGCCGCGATCATGGCCAGCACGAGTACGCGGCAGTGTCGGAGGAACACCGGGTCGGCATCCGGGTAGTGCGTGGCCACCTCGGGTGGTGCGTGCGCGAGGTCGAACTCGACCGGCCCTCGGCAGCATGTCTCGAGGTCCACGAACATCGGCCCCCGGGCGGTCGGGACCAGGTTGCCCGGGTGCGGCTCACCATGGAGCAGCTGGTGGGTCACGCCGGCGCCCCGGAGGGCGCGGCCCAGGTCGACCAGCGTGGCGATCAGCAGCTCTCGGTCCGCGTCGTCGAGCGCGGGCGACCGAACAGGATCAGCCACCAGCAGCCGGGCTTCGTCGACCCGGTCGGCGGCATGCGGTGCGTCCAGGTCGATCTCCCGCAGGCCCCTGTGCAGATCCCGCAAGGCTCGGGCGTAGTCCCGGTTCGACGGCCCGGCGGCCACCGGCGCGGCGTACGACCACAGGGTCAACCAGAACCCGTCCGCTTGGCGGACCACTGGTTCCACCCGGGGGTCGGGCGCCACCACCGGGCAACCGGCCGTGGCCAGCCGGCCCGCCAGCTCCAGCTCGAACTGACCGTCCATCCGACCGCCGACAGCCACTCTGGCGACCACGTCGCTCGGGCGGACCCGGATGATGATCTTGTTCGAGTCGCTGAGCAGCAGCGCCTCCTCGGCCGCCAGCCCCTGCGCGCGGACCACCGCCAACGTGGCGGCGACGGCTCGTCGACGCTCGGGCTCTTCCACCGCACCGACGATAGACCGCCCCGCCACGCCCGCGTCAGGTCACGGGCAGTCCGCCGGTCACCGCGATCATCTCGGCTGTGATGTAGCTGGACTCCTGCGAGGCCAGGAAGACGTAGGCCGGTGCGACCTCGGCCGGCTGTCCCGCGCGGCCGAGTGGAGTGCTCTCACCGTGCGCGTCGGCCCGTTCGACCGGCATCGTCGCCGGGATCAGCGGGGTCCAGATGGGACCGGGTGCCACCGCGTTGACCCGGATGCCGCGCTCGGCGACCTCGTGGGCCAGCGCCTTGGTGAAGTTCTGGATCCCGGCCTTGGTCGTGGCGTAGTCCAGCAGCTCCGGCGACGGGCTCACGGCCTGCACCGAGGAGGTGTTGATGATGGTCGACCCGGGCTGCAGGTGCGGGATCGCCTTCTTGCACAGCCAGAACATGGCGTACAGGTTGGTCTTCAGCACGCGGTCGAACTGCTCGGTGGTGATGTCGGCGATGCCGCCCGACTGCGCCATCTGGTAGGCCGCGTTGTTGACCAGGATGTCGATCCCGCCCAGCTTCTCGACTGCCGTCGCGATGATCGTGTCGCACACCTGCTCGTCCCGGATGTCGCCGGGGCAGCGCACCGCCCGTCGGCCGGCCGCCTCCACCAGGCGTACGGTCTCGTCGGCGTCGACCTCTTCCGCCTCCAGGTAGCTGAGCACGACGTCGGCGCCCTCGCGGGCGAAGGCCAGGGCTACGGCCCGGCCGATCCCGGAGTCGGCCCCGGTGATCACGGCCCGCTTACCGGCCAGTCGGCCGGCGCCGCGGTAGCTGTCCTCGCCGTGATCCGGCTGGTCCTCCATCGACGCGGTCAGACCGGGGTGCGGCAGCTGCTGGTCGGTGTGCTCGGGCTGGTCGTGCTGGGCGGTGGGATCGGTCTGGGTGGTCTGGTCCGGCTGGTCGCTCATGACCGGTGTGTACCCCCACGCAGCCGCCGCAATCAGCGCCGTCCGGTCCCGCTCCTGAGAGCGGTGGGTGGCGGCCTGACGGCTCTGTTCTGAACCGGCAGGCCTGGCCCGACCGATCTCCGGAGACCTGCCGTACCTGTCCCCGGCTTTCCCTGGTCCGGACGCCTCAAACACGGCCGTCCGGCCACGCCGTCAGGGATCCGGCCTCTCCTAGGCCAGGACCGACCGGGCGACGGTGGCGTGGATCGTGGCCAGCCGCTCGAGCTGGTCGTCGGCGCGCTGGATCAGCTGGGCGACCTGGTCTGCTTGGTCGGCCGGGAGCGGGGTGGCAGCCAGGGCGTACCAGCCGGTGCGCTTGGCCGACACGGCATCGACGAGCCCCTCGATCTCGATCAGATCGCTCAACGGCGCGCGTCGCAGCACTCGCCCGTTGGGCTTCAGCCGCCCGATCCGTTCCCCCACCTGCAGGGCGACACCCAGCAACGGGTTGGCCTGGACGCCGACGGCAGTCATGATCGTCCGCAGCCGGGAGCGGTCCTCGTCGATGTCCCGCCGCAGACGCTTGAGATCCGGGCCGTGACCCTGCCGTCGTTGATTGAACGCGGCCCGGCGACACAGGTCGACGCCCGCCCGGGCAGCTGCTTCGTGGTTCTGCAGATAGATCTCGAGGGCTGTCACAGCGGTTCGGTACCCCCAGCCGGTCGGGCGAAACGGCGTCCCACCCGCGTGCGGGTTCGAGCCCGGAGTCTCGTCCGCGCAGCTGCGGCTACTCCACGCATCTCCTCCCCACGATGCACCACCGACACCGAAGCGGGATCGATGCTGAGGTACTTCCTTGGGACCTGGCGATCGTGATCATGCTCTGTCACCGCTGTCACCGCTGTCACCGCGCGACCCGGCCCCGCGTCGTCGGCTCCCGGGTCAGGCCGAATTGGGGGCCAGCCGGGCAACCGGCCGTGGCCAGCCGGCCCGCCAGCTCCAGGTCGGAGCCGGCCTCCCGAGGCGGCGGCGTCAGCCAGATCTCCCTTGACCAGCACGGCTCGGCGGCCCGCCTCCTTCACCAGGCGGCGGACGTCCTCGGCGTCGGAGTCTTCGCTCAGGTAGCTGATCACGACGTCGGCTCCCTCGCGGGCGTACGCGATGGCCACCGCGCGGCCGATGCCGGAGTCCGCACCGGTGACCACGGCCACCTTGTCCGTCAGCTGACCGGTCCCGACGTAGCTCTCCTCGCCGCAGTCCGGCACCGGGGTCATAGCGGACTGGAGGCCGGGAACCTCCTGCTGCGGCTCGGGTCGCTGCTGCTCGGGTCGCTGCTGCTCGGGTCGCTGCTGCTCGGCTCACTCATGGTCGTTTCTCACACCGGTTGGCGACGGGTCCGATCGGCCCGCCGTCTCCTGCTACCCCTGGTGCCACCCGCCAAACCACGGAGATGGTCCGGTCGGCCGTGCACCGGCCGATTGGCTCACGCGCAACGGGGTAGGAGACGAGCGTCAACACCGCTCGACCACCAGACAGGACACCATGATCACCGAGCCCGAACCGGTCACCGATCGCAGCCTGCTCGCCCACCACACGTTCTCCTGCGCCCTGCCCACCCGCGGCGGAGTCTGCGACTGCCTGCCCGGGCCGCACGACCCCGGGCTGGCCGTGGCCGCCACACCGCCCCGGCACGACGACCAGGGCGGGACCGTCGACGCCTGACCCGACGACCGGCGCCCGGGGGTCGCTCGGGAAACACTCACAGGGAGCGCACAGGCGCTGCCCAGCGAACTCGCGACCAGCCTTGATTACCTCCCTCCATGCAGATCTCCTCATCCACACCGCGCCTGATCTCGCGGCGCTGGTTCCTGGCCGGTACGGCCGCCACCGCAGCCGCTCTCGCCGGCTGTTCCTCGTCCACCTCCTCCACGTCGTCGGACGGGGCTACCCCCGCGGCGACCGCGTCCGCCGGCGGTGCGGCCGCCGCCGGCTCGGTCGCGGCGTTGGCGCAGGCCTTCTACACGACCCTGGACGCCGACCTGCAGTCGTCGGTGCTGCTGGACTACTCGCTGGCGTACGCGAAGCGGTGGTCGAACCTCCCCCAGGCCCTGATCTCGGGCGGCGGGATGGGCAGTGGCGGCGCACCGAGCGGGTCCGGATCCGGTGGTCCGCCGAGCGGGGGCAGCCAGTCCGGGATGCCGAGCGGGGCGGCACCGTCGGGGTCGACCAGCCAGTCCGGCGGCGCCGGCAGCAGCTCGGCCCGGGTGGGGATCAACCTGGGGCAGCTCGGTGATGATCAGCTGGCGGCTCTCGACACGCTGCTGAAGGCTGCGACCGGCACCACCGCCGGTCTCGGCTACGCCCAGCTGCAGGCCCAGCTGGCCGCCGACGACTACCTCGCCGCCAACGGCGGCGGGGACGACTACGGCCGGGAGAACTACTACGTCGCGCTGCTGGGCAGTCCACAGGACTCCGGCACCTGGGAGCTCCAGTTCGGTGGCCACCACTTCGCCCTGGCCAACACCTACACCGACGGCAAGCTGGCAGGGGCGACACCCTCGTTCCGCGGGGTGGAGCCCAACGGCGACTTCGAGCTCGACGGCACCACCTACAACGTGATGGGCGTGAAGGAGGCCGCCTTCACCGCCATGCTGACCGGGATGTCGGACGAGCAGCTCACCGCGGCGAAGCTGAGCGACGCCTACACCGACCTGGTGCTGGGCCCCGGCAAGGACTGGGCCTTCCCCACCGACCGGGAAGGCGTTCAGGTGTCCACGCTGTCCGCGGCGAGCAAGAAGCTCGTGCTGGCCGCGATCGCCACCTACGTCGACGACATCGCCGACGACGACGCGAAGACCATCCTGGCCACCTACGAGGGTGAGCTGGACGACACCTACGTCGCCTACTCGGGCACCACCACCCTCGCGGAACGCAACGACTACGTCCGCATCGACGGACCATCGGTGTGGATCGAGTACTCCATGCAGAACGGGATCGTGCTGTCCGGCAACCACCCGCACACCGTGTGGCGCGACCGGAACACCGACTACGGCGGCACGAAGAGCTGATGATCAACTCCGGTCACCGCCGGGCGCGCCCCCGATCCGGCTGGCGTCGGCTCTGGGCGCTCCTGGCGGTGTCGGTCGCCGGGGTGGTCGCCGTCGTCGTCTGGACGGCGCCGACGGCCTCGGCGCACGTCATCCCCTCCTCCACCGTCCAGCTCGCCGTGCACGACAGCGAGATCAACGCCACCGTGACGATCCCCGTCTCCGATGTCGCCACCGCCACCGGTCTCGACCTCGGCGACGGAGCCCAGACCGACATCGACGCCCGGGCCGGCACGATCAGCGCGTACCTCCTCGATCACATCGCCCCCACCGACGGCAACGGCCGGGCCTGGACGGTCACCATCGGTCCGCTCGCGGTGGCCGAAGCCGGCGACACCGCCACCACCGGCCGTTACGCCGAGCTCCGCACCAGCCTCACGCTGACCCCACCCCCGGGCACCGACGACCGCGTGCTCGACCTCGGGTACACCGCCGTCGTCGACAGGGTTGCGACCCACACCGTGATCGTCACCGTCGCCTCCGACGACGCCCGTCCCGACGCCGGCGCCTACCAGCTCGGGGTGATCACGCGCGACACCGTCACCAACACCGTCACACCGCTCACCGTCGACCTCGACGGCTCCTCCTACCAGGGCTTCGCCGGCATGGTCAGCACAGGCATGCACCACATCGCCGAGGGAACCGACCACCAGCTGTTCCTGCTCACCCTGCTGCTCCCCGCCCCGCTGCTCGTGGCCGGCCGGCGATGGACGGGCTCGACCACCCCGCGGCGGGCGATCCGGCGGATCGCGTCGGTCACGCTGGCCTTCACCCTCGGCCACTCCCTCACCCTCGCCCTGGGGGCGCTCGGTCTGCCGGTGCCCCAAGGCGCGGTCGAGGCAGTGATCGCGGTCAGCATCCTGGTCGCCGCCGTCCACGCCATCCGGCCGATCTTCCCGGGCCGGGAGGCGCTGGTCGCGGGCAGCTTCGGTCTGATCCACGGGCTGGCGTTCTCTGAGACCCTGCGTGAGCTGGACCTGACCGGCAGCCAGCTCGTCTCTGCCCTGCTGGGGTTCAACCTCGGCATCGAGGCGATGCAGCTGATCATCGTGGCGGTCGTGCTGCCGCCGTTGATCATGCTTGCCCGGGTCGGGCGCTACCGGGCTCTTCGTGTCACGGCCGCCGTCATCACCGCCGTCGCCGCCCTCGGGTGGCTGGCGGCGCGGCTCGGCCACCCCAATCCGGTGTCGGTCGTCGCCGACCAGCTCGGCCTGCTGTCGATCCCGGTCGTGGTCGCGCTGTGGGTCGGCGCGGTCGCGGCCAGCCGGATGTCGTGGCCGCCCCGTGGCGGAGCGGGCGTCCGGGAGGATCATGGAGGGGCCCCTGGCAGAGTGGGCTCACGATCGGTGGTCACCGCTCGACGCGCGTCCGGGAGCAGCGGTCGGACCCAGGCGCGACGGCACCCGACGACAGGAGACGATCATGGCGAAGACGACGAAGACCGGGAAGCCGAAGCAGAGCGAGCTCCCGGGCACGCTGCGCCGGTCCGGCGACAAGGCCCAACGCACCTTCACCAAGGCCTACGACGCGGCGATGGCGCAGTACGGCGATGAGCAACGGGCCCATCAGGTGGCGTTCGCGGCTCTGAAGCACACCCACGAGAAAGTGGGTGACAAGTGGAAGAAGAAGCCCAAGGGGGCCAAGGGCCCGTCCGACGCCCAGGCCGAGGGGGGCCGCGACACGAACCGGCCCACGGCCGGGGGTGTCGATGCGAACGCCTCGAAGCAGCACCTCTACGACCTGGCGCGCCAGCTGCGGGTCCCCGGCCGGTCGTCGATGTCGAAGGCCGAGCTGGTCGAGGCCCTGCAGAAGGCCAACGACCGGCAGTCCGCCCGGGCACGCGCGAAGAGCTAGCCGTCACTGCTCCGGCAGCGCGTCCGGATCCTGCGTCTGCTCCGCGCGACGAGCCTGCTCGCGGATCCGGCGTCCCATCACGCGGGTGAACAGGACGCTGGCCGCCAACCCGGCCAGCACCACCCCCGCGGCGAAGGGAGCCATGGTGGTCACCCCCTCGCTGCTCTTCAGCACCAGACCGGTCAGGTAGATCAGCAGCCCGAAGGTCAGCAGCACGAAGCCGATGCGCTTCTCCGCCAGCAGCTGCGCGTGGGTGGAGATGGCGTCGCACTCGCCCAGCGCCGCACCCTCGTCGCCGATCTCCTCTCGCAGCTCGACGATCGACTCGGCGTTGTGGGCGTGGGACAACACCGCAGCCCCCACCAGGTCCAGCGCCACCCCGCCCACGACCAGCATCTCCACCAACAGCGACATCGCAGACCCCTCCCCGGCCGCGCCGAGCTGACGCGGAAGTCACTTATAGCAGGGCGTCGCCACGACGGAACCTTCACCAGGAGTCCCGAGCGCTGTGGAGCGCCTGCAAG
>JBMDXL010000625.1:0-6978 GCA_048594465.1 Microlunatus sp.
GTCCCAGCTGGTGGGGGCCAGACCCTTCCCCCACTTGTCGATGGTCGTGTCGTTGTGGGCCCACCCCCCGTACGCGGTGGCGGCGGCGGTGTAGGCCGGCGCCGCGACCCGGGTGGTGCCGATCCGGCTCTTCCCGTTGTCCAGGTTGGTGATCTTGGACGTGATCGGCGTCGTCGCCGGGCCGCGACCCAGCGTCGCCCGGATGGCGGCCAGGCGATCCTGGTCGACCGTGCCGATCGTCTCGTCGATGTTCGCCATCTTGAACGAGCCGAAGGTGTTGTCCTTGACGATGGCCAGCGAGGTGGCGGCGTTGGCGCCGTAGCTGACCTGACCGGCGAAGTCCATCGGGTGACCGAAGGCGAGGACCTGGTCGCCGCACACGGCGGTCGTCGTCCCGACTCCGCCGATGGTCAGGTCGCCGGAGGTCAGGACCGCGGCGAAGTTGCCCCCGGGGACCGGGTCGGCGGCGACCGGGGCGGCCGCACCGACGCGACTGCCGGCGTACGCGATGACCGACTTGCCGGCGCCGTCGAACGCGCCCTGGAGGCTGGCCAGCCGCCGGCTGTTGAGCCCGCTCACCGACAGCGGGGTGCGCAGCCGCTGCAGGGTGGTGCGGGGCACGGCGGCGTCGGCCCGGGTGCCGAGGCTCGTGCGCTGCGCGCTCGACAGCTTGATCTTCGTCCGCTCCGTGCTGCCGGCCCGGGCCTGACCCGATCCGAGCAGGTCCAGCATGTCGGCCGCCGGGGTGAGCCCGCCGATCGGCGACGGCGCCAGCGTGAAGCCGTACGAGACGGCACCGAGCAGCTGGCCGTTGACGTAGACCGGGGACCCGGACATGCCCGCCCAGATGCCGTTGTCGCCCACGACCTCGCGGCCCTGGAGGTCGGAGACCTCGATCATCACCATGTCGCGACCGGCGCCGATGCCGTCCTTGAGGACACCCAGCACCTCGACCTTGAACGGCTGCGGGGTCTCACCCCGGACCACCGTCAGACCCTCACCCACCAGACCCGGCACGATGTCCGCGGCCGGGACAGCGGACGGACACGGGTCGGCGACCTGCGCCGTGACCGGTGCACCCGGGTCCGGCTAGGCCTGGGCCGGCGTCGCCCATGATGTTGCCGCCACGACGAAAGCTGCCGATGCGGCGACCAGCGCCCGCCGTCGGCGCGCGGCCGACCTCTTTGCGAGTTGCACGTTCAGTCCTCTCTGACCTCGACATCCGAAGCGGGTGCACCGGCGCCCGGTGCCTGTCGATGCCGGGAGGCTACTGGTCCCGGGGTCACCCGGATCCGTAAAACTCCCGACGTCAAAAGAAACCCCGGGCCGGCCCGGACGGGAACAAATCCCCCCTCGGTCGTCGACCCGCGGTCACGTGTCGATCAGCCGTAGTTCGTGCAGTAGCGCACCTTCGCCGACGTGCTCACGTACGCCGCGCGGACCCAGCGCCCGCCGCCGGTGAGGTACCACTTCTGACCCGAGTCGGTGTAGCACTGGACGCGGAACGTGCTGCCCTTGGCGTAGCTGCCCGCGCCGGCATCCGCGGTGGTCGCTCCGACCCGCTTGGTGAGGGCAGCGGTCGCGGTGGCCGCGAAGGTGCCGTCGCTCGGGTCGCACGGGTCGGGGGCCGGCCCGACGTTGGTCACGTAGCGCGCCGAGACCCAGTTGGCGTCACCCTCGGCCAGCACCAGGTACCAGCGGGTGTTGCCGTCCACAGCGGTCCCGGCGACCTTGCACGAGATCGAGATCTTCGAGCCGTTCGGGAAGGTGTAGTTCACCGGCGCGTAGACGCTGGGTCGCAGGTGCCCGATCAGACCGCCCTGCGCGACCACGACACCCCGGGCGGGGGGATCCGACGGCGCGGCCGTGGCGGCGGGGGGCGACGCGACGAGGGCGGTGGCGGCAGCGGCGGTGGCCGCCAGAGCGGCGATGAGACGGTGCATGGTGTGCTCCTTCGCAGGCGACAGCCGACGGTGGTCGGCCGGTGTCTGGAAGAGCCGGAGCGGACGGGGGTTGATACCGGTCGGGGCTGCGCCGGGTCAGGAGGATCGCTCGGCGGAGCACAGACCGACGAGCGCCCCGTCGATCGGTTGGAGATCAGCCAGAGGCTCGCCGGCATCGATGACGCCACCCGGCAGCTCCCAGGCCGATCGGAAGCGGTTGAACACGAGCAGGCAGGCACCCGCGTTCCACACCACTGTCAGCGAGGCGGTGAGCGGGATCGTCGGGTCGAGCCGGTCGAGGTCGGATTCGCTCACGGCAGTGAGAAGACCGAGCAGCGCCCAGCCGTCGGACTGCACCACCGGGAACTCGACCACCTCGGCAGTCTCGCGCATCGTCGGCTCCGACGCGCCCGGATTGTGCCCGCGCCTCCTTCCATCAAAGACCGCATGTCACCGCGAAGTCGCGTACGGTCAGCGGGGCGGGGCGGCACACGTCTGGATGTCGCCGGGAAGTCGCAAGCGGTCAGCCCGCCGGGGCAGCGCGAGACCGCATGTCACCACGAAGTCGCGTACGGTCAGCCGGCCGGCGCGGGCGGCGGAGTGGCCGGCGCGACGCCACGCAGCATCATCCCCTGGCCGCGCGAGTGGTCGTGGGTTCTCACGGTCGGGGGGTCGGCCGGATCGCGGTACTGGACCAGCCAGGTCGTGCGGGCCTCGTCGGAGGTGTTCACCCCGGAGCCGTGCACGGTGAGGTAGGTGAACAGCAGCACGTCACCGGCCTCGGCCGGCAGCGGGGTGGCGGTCTCGAAGGCCGGTTCGGTCAGGTGGAAGGAGCCTTCCGGGTCGTGCTCCCGTGGACCGTCCAGGTGGCTGCCCGGGATCACCCGCACGCAGCCCTTCTCCACCGGGGCGTCGTCGAAGTGGAAGATCGCCGCACCCACCCGGTGGTCGCGGTGCGGGAAGAACGGGTGGTCCTGGTGCAGGGGGAAGGGCGACCCGTTCTCCGGTGGCTTCACGAACAGCTTGGTGTGGTGCAGCTGCACGTCCTCCCCGCCCAGGACGGCGGCGACCACGTCGGTGAAGCGGGGATCGACCAGCAGGCGGGAGAACACGGCGTCGTGGAACTGGGCGTCGTGCAGGTGCCGGAGCCGGGTCCCGGTCGCCACGCTCCCGGCGGACCCCCAGGTGGGGTCGTCGGTGGCGTTCAGCCGGGCCAGCAGCTCGTGGCTGCGACGGCGGTAGAAGGCGGCTTCCTCCCGGCTGAGCAGACCCTTGACCAGGACATAGCCGTCCGCGGCGTACCGCCTGGTCAGGTCGGGCAGGTCGATGTCCGGCGTCGACGTCATCGTGAGCCTTCCTCGGGTGGGGTGGTCACGTCCACCCTACGGACTCCGAGATGTCAGCTGCGGTGGCGGTCCGGGCCACCGCAGCTGACAGGTCGGGATCAGCGGAGGGGCCAGCCGGTCATCTTCTTGGGTCGGGCCGGGGCGTACGTGCGGACCTTGGAGGTGGTCAGCCCGAGGCGGACGAGGGACTCGGCCACGGTGACGGCGGCGGCGACACCGTCGACCACCGGGACACCGGTGCGCTCGCGCACCTTGCCCTCCAGCTCGGCCATGCCGCCGCAGCCCAGCACGATCACCTCGGCGTGGTCGTCGCGGACGGCTGCCTCGGCCTCGGCCACGATCGCGTCGACGGCGCGCTCGGGATCGGACTCGAGCTCGAGCACGGCCATCCCGCTGGAGCGCACCGACGCGCACCGGCGGTCCAGGCCGGCCAGCAGCAGCCGGTCCTCGATCAGCGGGACGGCCCGGTCCAAGGTGGTGACGACGCTGTAGCGGTGGCCGAGGTACATCGCGGTGGAGGCGGCGGCCTCGGTGATGTCGACCACCGGTACGTCGAGGAGCTCCTGCAGTCCCTCCCGGCCGTGCTCGCCGTAGCCCGCCTGGATGACGGCGTCGTACGGCTGGTCGTAGGACAGGACGCGGTCCATCACGGCCACCGCGGCCAGGTAGCTCTCGAGGTTGCCCTCCACGGACTCGGCTCCGAACCGGGGGGTGAGGGCGACGATCTCGGTGCCGGGCGAGGCCACCCGGCGGGCTTGCTCACCGATCCCGGCGGTCATCGACTCGGTGGTGTTGACGTTGACGACGAGGATGCGCATCTGGGTGCTGCCTTCCATGATCAGTGGGTGCTCTCGACCGCGATGGCCTCGCCGGAGACGTCGGTGTAGGTCCGGCGACGGTCGGCCAACGCGTAGTAGATCACCGCGCCGAGACCCGCCGCGATGAACCACGAGAACGAGGAGAAGGCCTTCAGCGACGGGGCGAACGCGAAGACCAGGGAGATGGTCGCGGACGGAATGAGGGCGCCGATGGCCCGCAGGTTGACGCCGCGGCTGAAGAAGTAGGTGCCCTCGGGGTCGGTGCTGTAGAGCGCCGGCACGTTGATCCGCTGCTTGCGCAGCAGCCAGTAGTCGGCCATCACGATGCCGAACAGCGGGCCGAGGAAGGCGCCCAGGCCACCCAGGAAGTAGACGATCACCACGGGGGAGTTGTAGAGGTTCCAGGGCAGGATGACGAAGCCGATGATCGCGCTGACGATGGCGGCCCGGCGGAAGTTCAGGTGCCGGGGGAGCAGGGCGGCCAGGGCGAACGACGGGGCCACGAAGTTGGCCATCAGGTTGACGGCGATGGTCAGGATCAACAGGGCGACGCAGGCCAGCACCAGCATCGGGGTGCTGCCGATCGACTCCACCACGTCCGTGGGGCTGGCGATCACCTTGCCGTCGATGGCCAGCCGGCCGCCGGCCAGCACCACCACGATGACGCCGAAGAAGAGGGTGTTGATCGGGATGCCGAACAGGTTGCCCCAGACGATCGACTTCTTGGTCTTGGCGCTGCGGGTGAAGTCGCAGAAGTTGAGCACGAAGGTGCCGTAGATGGCCACCCACAGGGCGCCGCCGCCGAGGATCTCACGCCACATCTCCCCGCCGACGACCGCGTTCGGCGGCTGCCAGACGATCTGGCCGCCGGAGACGTAGAGCACGTACGCCGCCCGGATGACGAAGGTGGCCAGGATGACCGGGCCGGCGAAGGCCTCGTACTTGCGGATCATCTCCATGCCGTAGCAGGCGATCACGACCTGGATCAGCCAGAGCACCGTGAAGCAGGCCCAGCCGAGCACGGTGAGACCGAGGAACGTGGTCTCGGCCAGCGGCTGGGTGGCGGGGAACAGGGCGATGACCAGCACGTTCCCGACCAGCGAGGCGAGGTAGGTCTGGATGCCGAACCAGACGATGGCCACCCCGCCGCGGATCAGGGCGGGGATCTGCGCGCCGCGGATGCCGAAGCTGATCCGGCTCATCACCGGGAAGGGGACGCCGGTCTTGTAGCCCATGAAGCCGGACAGGCAGAGCAGGACGAAGAGGAACGCCGAGCCGATGCCGAGCGCCAGCAGGATCTGCCAGGTGCCCAGGCCCAGGGCGAACAGACCCATGGCGAACGAGTAGTTGCCGAGACTGTGCACGTCGTTGGCCCAGAGCGCGAAGAAGTTGTACGCGCTCCACTTGCGACCCTCGCGCCTGGTCGGGGCGAGGTCGTGGTTGTACAGGCTGGGGTCGACCCTGCCGGGGAGGGACTGGTCGAGGGTGCCACGGTGGTGCTCAGGGGTGGGCGACGTGCTCACGTCCGAGAGGGGGCTGGTCATCCTGCTCCTTTTCCGCATTGCGACAGTGCAATTCCGATAACGCAGATCCTGCTCTGCTGACGAAGCGAAGTCAATGTTGCACTTCCACGAAGTAGAAGTTAGAATCCACCAAACGGAATAACTTGAGGAGTTCCAGAATGGCCAGCAGCCCCAGTCCCGGTTACTCGATCACCCTCCGCGTCGCGGTCAGCTCCAACGCCGGCTCGACCACTGACCTCGCGTCGGCCGTCGCCGAGACGGGAGCGGCCGTCACCGCGCTCGACATCGTCGAGTCCAGCCACGACGCGATCGTGGTCGACGTCACCTGCAACACCGTCGACGAGGCGCACGCGGAGAAGATCTCGGCGGTGATCAACGCCCGGCCGGGGATGACCGTGCGCAAGGTCAGTGACCGGACCTTCCTGCTGCACCTGGGTGGCAAGCTGTCCGTCGAGCCCAAGGTCCCGCTGAAGAACCGCGACGACCTGTCCCGCGCCTACACCCCGGGTGTCGCCCGGGTCTGCCTGGCCATCGCGGCCAACCCCGAGGACGCCCGCCGGCTCACCATCAAGCGCAACACCGTGGCCGTGGTCACCGACGGCACCGCCGTGCTGGGGCTCGGCGACATCGGCCCGGCGGCCGCGCTGCCGGTGATGGAGGGCAAGGCGGCCCTCTTCAAGCAGTTCGCCGACGTCGACGCCTGGCCGGTCTGCCTGGACACCAAGGACACCGAGGAGATCATCAGCATCGTCAAGGCGCTGGCCCCGGTCTACGGCGGCGTCAACCTCGAGGACATCTCGGCCCCGCGCTGCTTCGAGATCGAGCGGCGGCTGCGCGACGAGCTCGACATCCCGGTCTTCCACGACGACCAGCACGGCACCGCCATCGTCGTGCTCGCGGCGTTGATCAACGCGCTCCGCGTGGTGGACAAGAAGATGGGCGACGTCAAGATCGTCGTCTCCGGCGTCGGCGCCGCCGGCAGCGCGATCATCCAGCTGCTGCAGGCCCAGGGCGCGCAGCACATCGTGGGCGTGGCCCGTGCCGGTGCCATCCACCGCGGTGAGACCTACACCGACGAGCACCGTACGTGGATCGCGGAGAACACCAACGCGGAAGGGTTCTCGGGCACGCTGCACGAGGCCCTGGTCGGGGCGGACGTCTTCATCGGCGTCTCCGGGCCGAACCTGTTCGGCGCCGAGCAGGTGGCCACCATGGCCTACGGCGCGATCGTGCTGGCCCTGGCCAACCCGGACCCGGAGATCCTGCCCAGCGAAGCCGCCAAGCACGCCGCGGTGGTCGCCACCGGCCGGAGCGACTTCCCCAACCAGATCAACAACGTGCTCGCCTT
>JBMDXL010000626.1:0-1637 GCA_048594465.1 Microlunatus sp.
CGGGGCTCGGACTGCCGGACCGTGACGACCCCAGCGGAGGTGACCCGATAGTCGCGCGCCTTCCGGAAGAGCTGGACGGCGACCACACCGCCGAGCACCCAGGTGATGACCTGCAGTGGGAGGACCGCCCTGGTGGACCACGTCGCCCCGTAGTCCGTGCTGAGGAAGGTGGTGACGTCGAATAGCCCATGCATCACCATGCCGACCACGATCGCGGCGTACGCGACGCGGACGTAGTAGAGCGCGATGCCGCTCAAGCCCGCGAGCAGGATCTGGAGAACGCCCGACAGACCGGTGCCGAGGACCACGTTGGGAAGGTGGAACAGCCCGAAAGCCGTGGTGGTCCACACGGCGGCGGCCCCCTCGGACATCTGGCCGTTGCGCATGCAGCGCAGGAAGATCCCGCGGAACAACAGCTCCTCGGAGAGCCCGACCAGGACACCAAGACAGAGGACGGCGACGAGCAAGCTGGTGTCGACGTCGGCGTAGGCGATACCGGCCCCCCGTACGACGACGCAGAGCGTGAACGTGCCGAGCAGGATCCACGCCAACCGCGGCATGGGCAGCCGCCCCGGATCGCGCCAGACCATGTCCCACCGCGCCCAGGCGACGAAGGCCAGCAAGAGCACCGACCCGATGGCGAGGGAGAACACGGGGCCCCGCCAGGTGTTGCGCGCGCTGTCGAAGAACTCGTCGTACTTGATCCCCGACTGCTGCTGGATCGTCGACAAGATGACGGTGTAGACCACCGCGACGGTGATCCCGACCGCGACCGTGGGCTGGATCCGGAAGCGCGACTGGACGCCGGCGCTCGGTGTGCGGGGCGTCGTCATCGCGAACCTCGTCCTCGTGGGTCTTGTGTGGTCCGTGGGGCGGGTTGAGCGTCCGACCCGCCGTCGCTCGGCACCTTCTCCGTGCGAGGTTCTCCCGCCTTGCCGCGGACGCACAGCAGCAGCACGACCCCGACGATGATCATGACCACGGTGACCGCGCCAACCGCGTCCGCGAGGGCGCTCGAACCACCGGAGTCCGCCATCTTGTCGATCCCACCCGAGGCCAGGAAGCTGGTCGGGTCGGTGAGGCCGTGCAGGACCATGGCGCCGATGATGAACCCCGTGGCGCGCATCGTCAGGTACATCAGCGCACCGAAGGCGAAGGTGTAGACCATGGTGCTGCCCACGGTCTTGATGCCCTGGCCCGTGAAGATGTTGACGCTGTGCGACAGGCCGAACAGCAGGGAGGACAGGGCTGCCACGACAAGCTCCCGATGGCCCACAGCACGCAGCATCTTCACCGCGACACCGCGGTACATCAGCTCCTCGACGTAGCCGACCAGGAGGCCGCTGGCCAGGACGAGCAGCACGACCGAGAGCGCCGGCCCACCCCAGTCGATGTCGAGGACTCGCATCATGATGGGCAGGGCCCCCAGCGCGGGTGCGATCCACATCCAGCCCGAACGGTAGATCGGCTGTCTGCCGAAGATCTCGGCGTCCCAGCCCAGGTACGAGACGAAGAGCGTCAGGATCACCGCACCGAGGACCAGCCCGATGGTCAGCTGGAAGAACACCGCCCCGACGCTGCTGAGCAGGTCGTCGTCACCGTAGCCGGGGTCGACCTGACCCGCGACCCACCCCGCG
>JBMDXL010000627.1:0-1767 GCA_048594465.1 Microlunatus sp.
GCTGATCGGCGTGACGCTCGCGCTGCAGTTCACCCGGCTCGGGCGCGCCACCCGTGCGGTCTCCGACAACCCGGCGCTCGCCGCCTCGACCGGCATCAACGTCAACCGGGTCATCACCACGGTGTGGGTCTTCGGTGCCGCGCTCGCCGGCCTGGGCGGTGCGTTCCTCGGCTTCTCGCAGTCGGTGACCTACCAGCTCGGCGCCCAGGTGCTGCTGCTGATCTTCGCCGCCACCTGCGTCGGCGGGCTCGGCTCGATCTGGGGCGCGATGCTCGGGTCGATCATCATCGGTCTGTTCGTCGAGACCTCCACGCTGCTGATCCCGTCGGAGCTGAAGTACGCCGGGGCCATGATCCTGCTCATCCTCGTCCTCCTGGTCAGGCCGCAAGGCCTGCTCGGACGGGCCCAGAGGATCGGCTGAGGAAGGACACGACATGCTCGACGCTTTCACCGGAGCCCTCCACGACGGGTTCGGCTACGTGGCCATCTCCTACTGCCTCGCCGCCATCGGCCTGAACATCCAGTTCGGCTACTCCGGCCTGCTGAACTTCGGCCAGGCCGCGTTCCTCGCCATCGGCGGCTACATCATGGGTGCGGCCATCGCGACCAGCGGGATCCCGACGATCCCGGCCATGCTGATCGCCGTCCTGTTCGCCGTGGCGCTGGCGCTCATCCTCGGTGTCCCGACGCTGCGGCTGCGGGCCGACTACCTCGCGATCGTCACGATCGCGGCGGCCGAGATCCTGCGGCTGGTCTTCGGCACCTCCTTCCGCGAGTACTTCCGCGGCAAGGACGGCGTCACCGGGTTCGCCGACGGCTTCCGTGGCCTGAACCCGCTGCCCGACTACGACGGCTTCTTCCTCACCTACAGCCGCAACGAGCTGTGGACGATCATCGTCGGCTGGATCGTGGTGATCCTGATCTGCCTGCTGGTGTGGGCCCTGATGCGCTCCCCGTGGGGCCGCGTGCTGCGCGGCATCCGCGAGGACGAGGACGCCGTCCGCTCGCTGGGCAAGAACGTCTACGGCTACAAGATGCAGGCGCTGGTCCTCGGTGGCGTGATCGGCTGCATCGGCGGCTTCATCGGTGCCTTCGGCGCCGCCTCGGTCCAGGCCGACACCTTCAACCTGGACTTCACCTTCATCGCGCTCACCATGCTCATCCTCGGTGGCGCCGCCCGCGTGCTGGGTCCCGTCGTCGGGGCCATCCTGTTCTGGGCGGTGCTGTCGTTCCTCGGGTCGATCCTCTCCGACCTGTCCGCCAACCCGACCGTGGCGCAGTTCATGAACGCCGACCAGGCCTCCAACGTCCGGCTCATGCTGGTCGGCCTGGTGCTGATGCTGCTGATGATCTACCGACCCCAGGGGATCTTCGGCGACCGGAAGGAGATCGCGCTCGATGCCCGCTGACACCTCTCCCACCTCCCCGAGCGGCACCACGGGGACGACCGGGTCGCTCGCCGACCGCGGTCGCGCCGCGCTCCAGGGCCTGGCCACCGAGCCGGGCGTGAAGAAGAAGGACCCGATCGTCGTGGCCAGCGACGTGCGCCGCACCTTCGGCGGCCTCACCGCCGTCGACGTCGAGCACGTCGAGATCCAGCGCGGGGTCATCACCGCGCTGATCGGCCCCAACGGTGCCGGCAAGACGACCTTCTTCAACCTGCTGACCGGCTTCGACCAGCCCGACTCCGGGTCCTGGACGTTCCACGGCCCCTCGTTGAAGGGCAAGTCGGCGTACAAGGTCGCCCGTCTGGGGAGGGTCCGCACC
>JBMDXL010000628.1:0-9788 GCA_048594465.1 Microlunatus sp.
CAGGGCTTCACCGTCGCCTGATCCGTCTGGGCGGGAGCCCGCCGTTCGCGGCGGGCCCGCCCGGCGCCCGAAGAGAGGTCATCCATGTCCACCACCAGCACCGCGGTGCCGGCCGGCGCCACCACCGTGGCCCCCCGGCGCCGCCGGGCCACCGCGGCCCAGCGTCGCCAGTGGGGTGCCGCGTACGCCCTCACGCTGCCGTTCTTCGTGATCTTCCTGGCCATGATCATCGTGCCGCTGCTCTACGCCGGCTACCTGTCCCTGTTCAAGAAGAAGCTGATCGGCGGCGTCTCCTTCGCCGGTCTGGAGAACTACACCCGCGCCCTGACCGACCCCAGCTTCCTCACCGGGGTGGGCCGGATGGCGCTGTTCCTGGTCGTCCAGGTGCCGATCATGCTGGCGCTGGCCATCTTCTTCGCCCTCGCCCTGGACAGCGGTCTGATGAAGCTGGCCCGCTTCACCCGGATGGCCATCTACGTCCCGTACGCCGTGCCCGGGGTGGTCGCCGCCCTGATGTGGGGCTACCTCTACGGTCCCGACTTCGGTCCGATCGCCCAGGTGGCCCGGGTGTTCGGGGCGTCGCCGCCACCGTTCTTCTCCGAGAACGGGATGTTCTTCTCCATCATCAACATCGTCAACTGGGAGTACATCGGCTACAACATGATCATCCTCTACGCGGCGCTGCGGTCGATCCCGGCCGAGCTCTACGAGGCCGCGCGGGTGGACGGGGCGACGGAGAAGCGGATCGCCTGGTCGATCAAGATCCCGTCCATCCGACCGGCGATCGTGCTGACCATCATCTTCTCCATCATCGGCAGCTTCCAGCTGTTCAACGAGCCCCGGCTGATGGGCTTCCTGGCCCCCACGGTGATCGGCACCGACTGGTCGCCGAACCTCTACACCTTCAGCGTGGCCTTCGTGAACCAGGACACCAACTACGCCGCGGCGCTGGCCTTTCTGCTCGGCTTCGTCATCGCGGTGGTCTCCTACATCTTCCAGCTCAGCACCGCCCGCAAGGAGCGCACGGCATGACCGAGACCGCGACCAGGGCCACAGTGCTCACCGCCGCCGACGACGCCCCCCGGCGCAAGCCCGCCAAGCAGCGGACCAGCTGGTTGCTGACCATCGTGATGCTGGTCTTCGCCAGCTACTTCCTGCTGCCGCTCTACTGGCTCGTGGTGGCCTCGACCAAGTCCAACGACGACCTGTTCTCCACCTTCGGTCTCTGGTTCGCCGACTTCAGCCTGATCGACAACCTCCGGTCGGTGTTCACCGCCCAGGACGGGGTCTTCCTGCGTTGGCTGGCCAACTCCTTCCTCTACTCCGTGGTCAGCGCGGTCGGAGCCGCGTTCCTGGCCACGGCCGCGGGCTACGCGTTCGCCAAGTACAGCTTCCCGGGCAAGAACGCGATGTTCTCGATCATCCTGGGGGCGATCATGGTGCCGCTCACCGCGCTGGCCATCCCGACCTACCTCATCTTCGCCCGGGCGGAGCTGACCGACACCTACGCGGCCATCATCATCCCGTCGCTGGTCAGCCCGTTCGGGGTCTACCTGATGCGGGTCTACGCCGCCGACGCGGTGGACACGGCCCTGATCGAGTCCGGTCGGGTCGACGGGGTCGGGGAGCTGCGCATCTTCTTCAGCATCGCCCTCCGGCTGCTGGTGCCCGGAACCGTGACGGTGCTGCTGTTCTCCCTGGTGGCCACCTGGAACAACTACCTGCTACCGCTGATCATGCTGAACACGGCCGACAAGTTCCCGCTCACCGTGGGCCTGGCGCTGTGGCAGCAGACGGCCGCCGCGGGCTCGGGTTCGCAGGCCATGTTCTCCACCGTGATCACCGGGTCGCTGGTCTCGATCATCCCGTTGATCATCGCCTTCCTCTTCCTGCAGCGCTACTGGCAGTCCGGTCTGGCGACCGGCGGCGTCAAGGCCTGAACCGAAAGGACCGTCATGGACACCCCGCGCAACCAGGTGCTGTTCGGCGCCGCGTACTACCACGAGGACCAACCCAGCCCCCGGTTGAAGACCGACCTCGACCTGATGGTCGACGCCGGGTTCTCCGTCATCCGCGTCGGCGAGTCGGTCTGGACCACCTGGGAGCCCGAGGAGGGCCGGTTCGACCTGGACTGGCTGCAGCCGGTCCTCGACGGCGCCCACGAACGCGGCATCGCCGCCGTTCTCGGCACGCCCACCTACGCCGCGCCGCCGTGGCTGGCCCGCCGCTACCCGGAGATCGCCGCCGACACCGCCACCGGGGTGCGACAGCCGTGGGGCGGCCGGCAGGAGATCGACTTCTCGCACCCGGCCTTCCGCTTCCACGCCGAGCGGGTGATCCGCAAGATCGTCGCGCGCTACGCCGACCACCCGGCGGTGATCGGCTACCAGGTGGACAACGAGCCCGGGCTGATGACCTTCCACAACCACGGGGTGTTCCAGCGCTTCGTCGACGAGCTGCGGCAGACGTACGGGGACGTGGAGACCCTGAACGAGGCCTGGGGACTGGTCTACTGGTCGCACCGGCTCAGCACCTGGGCGGACCTGTGGACCCCGGACGGCAACTACCAGCCGCAGTACGACCTGGCCTGGCGCCGTTTCCAGGCGAAGCTGACCACGGAGTTCATCTCCTGGCAGGCCGACATCGTCCGGGAGTACGCCCGCGACGACCAGTTCGTCACCACCTGCATCGCGTACGAGCGCCCGGGGGTCGACGACGCCAACCTGACGGCGACCCTCGCCGTCGCCGCCGGCCCCCCCTACTCCGCGATGGAGGACGCGCTGTCCGTGCCGGACCGGGCCGGGGCGCCGCAGGGCTGGACCACCTCCGGGGCCTGGAGCCTGTTCGCCTCGGCCGACCGGATGTTCGCCTCCAAGCAGGCGCCGTTCCTGGTCACCGAGACCAACGCCGGGGCCATCGGCGGTCCGTCGGTGAACTTCCCCGCCTACGACGGGCAGTGGCGCCAGGCGGCGTGGGCGTTCGTCGCCCGCGGGGCCGAGATGATCGAGTACTGGCACTGGCACACCAACCACTTCGGCACCGAGACCTACTGGATCGGCATCCTGCCCCACGACCAGCAGCCGGGTCGGGTGTACGAGGAGCTGGCTCGGCTGGGCCGGGACTTCCAGGTCGCCGGGTCGGCCGTCGTCGGACTGACCCCGGACGCCCGGATCGGGTTGCTGTACTCGGCCCGGGCCAAGTGGGGCATGGCCTTCCAGGCCAGCTTCCCGGCGCCCGGTGCGGGTCCCTCCGACGTGACCGACGTCGACCGGCGGTCCTACCACGCGATCTACGAGGCCTTCTACCGCGGCGTCTTCGCCGCCGGGGTGCCGGCCCGGGTGCTGCACGACGAGCAGCTGGTCGGCGGGGACGGTGGCGCCCTGGTCGACCCCGCCGACCTGGCCGCCGAGCTGCCGGTGCTGATCGTGCCCGGGCTGCTGGTCGCCGACAACGCCCTGCTCGACTGGCTCCGCGCGTACGCGGCCGCCGGCGGGCACCTGGTGCTCGGACCGCGCACGGCGTACGGGGACGAGGAGGGCCGGGCCCGGACCGAGGTCAAGCCGGCCCGGTTGGCCGACGCCGCCGGAGTGCGCTACCAGGAGTTCTCCAACCTCAACGCCCCGGTGTCGCTCACGGCGGAGACCGACGGGTTCGCGCTGTCGTCCGGCGCCGGCGCCACCCGCTGGGTGGACGGGTTGATCGCCGAGGGGGGCGACGTGCTGGTGGGCTATGAGCACCCGCACTTCGGCCGGTTCCCGGCGGTGGTCACGAACGCGTACGGCGAGGGCAGGATCACCACGGTCGGCACCGTGCCCGACGCGGTCTTCGGTGCCGACCTGGCCCGCTGGTTGGCGCCGGACGTCCGCTGGCCGGGGCTGCCGGAGTCGGTCACCGTGCACTCCGCGACCAACCGCGCCGGGCGGCGGGTGCACGTCGTGCACAACTGGGGCTGGGACCCCGTCGCGATCACCCTGCCGCTCGCGCTCACCGACCTGCTCAGCGGGGACTCCCCGGTCAGCGACCGGCTGGAGCTCGGGGCCTGGGACGTCCGGGTGCTGGGGGAGTGAGGGTCCGCGCCGTCGGTGGCACGCACTAGGGTCGCGACCATGTCCTACCACGCCGCCGACGACCGCTACGAGGTCCAGTCCTACCGCCGCTGCGGGCGGTCCGGGCTCCAGCTGCCCGCCGTCTCCCTGGGGTTCTGGCACAACTTCGGGGACGACAAGCCGATCGAGACGCAGCGCGCGATCATGCGCCGTGCGTTCGACCTCGGCGTCACCCACTTCGACCTGGCCAACAACTACGGACCCCCGTACGGCTCGGCCGAGACCAACGTCGGCCGCATCCTGGCCGAGGACTTCGCCGCGCACCGCGATGAGCTGGTCATCTCCAGCAAGGCCGGCTGGGACATGTGGCCCGGTCCCTACGGGATGGGCGGGTCGCGGAAGTACCTGACCGCCAGCCTGGACCAGTCGCTGCGCCGGCTGGGGGTGGACTACGTCGACATCTTCTACCACCACCGCCCGGACCCGGACACGCCGCTGGAGGAGACGGCGGCGGCGCTGGACGCCATCGTCCGGTCCGGCAAGGCCCTCTACGTCGGGGTGTCCTCCTACTCCGGTCAGGACACCGCGCGGGTGGCCACGCTGCTGCGCGACCTCGGCACCCCGCTGACCATCCACCAGCCGACGTACTCGATGTTCAACCGCTGGATCGAGACCGACCTGCTGGACGTGCTCGACGCCGAGGGGGTGGGCTGCATCGCCTTCACCGCCCTGGCCCAGGGGCTGCTCACCGACCGCTACCTGGACGGCATCCCCGAGGACTCCCGGGCGGCCGCCGGCAAGTCGCTGTCCACCGAGATGATCAACGACGAGAACCTCGCCCGGATCCGTGCCCTGAACGAGATCGCCCGCGGTCGTGGGCAGTCGCTGGCCCAGCTGGCCCTGGCGTGGGTGCTGCGTCGGGACACCATGACCTCGACGCTGATCGGCGCCAGCAGCGTGCGGCAGCTGGAGGACAACGTCGCCGCCACGGCGCGGCTCGACTTCTCCGACGACGAGCTGGCGGCAATCGACGAGCACGCCGTCGACTCCGGCGTCGACCTGTGGGCCGGGGCCCGGGACTCGACCAGGGAGTGAGTGGTGGTCGACGTCGACGCCCAGGGCCGCACCGAGCCGCCGTCGGCCGGGGACGAGACCGCGACCCTGGTCGGCTTCCCCTCCCCGAGCACCACCGGCACGACGGTCACGCCGATCCGCTGCGGGAGGCGATCGACGGCCAGACGGGGGAGCGAGCCGGTCAGTTGGCGAAGGTGGGGCCAGCCCATACACTCGTCGGGCATCTCGTCGCGACCGTCCGGTCGGCCGGCCCGGGGCGAGCAGTGCGGGGCGTAGCGGAGTGGCTAGCGCGCCTGCTTAGGGAGCAGGAGACCGCAGGTTCGAGTCCTGTCGCCCCGACGTCGGTCACCGGTCAGGTCCGTTATCCTGAGCGGCGGTCCGTCCCTGCGGGTGTAGCTCAATGGTAGAGCCCCAGCCTTCCAAGCTGGTCATGCGAGTTCGATTCTCGTCACCCGCTCCACGCCTTGCCCGGTCGGCCGCCCGTCCGCGCGGCCGCGAGATTTGGACCGGTTTCCGGCCGACCGTAGGATTGCCCGGGCTCACGCGTGAGTCCGTTCCCGAGCGCGCACGGTCCCAGGTGGACCGGGCCTGCCTTCGATCCCATCTTCAGGAGTTTCTAGCGTGCCCAGCAGTGTCGACCGGCTGAGCCCCACCCGGGTCAAGCTCATCGTCGAGGTGTCGTTCGACGACCTCAAGCCCAGCCTGGACAAGGCGTACCGCGAGATCGCGAAGTCGGTGACCATCCCCGGCTTCCGCAAGGGCAAGGTCCCGCCGATGGTGATCGACCAGCGGTTCGGCCGCGGCGCCATCATCCAGGAGGCGCTGAACGACGCGCTGCCGAAGTTCTACGGCGAGGCCGTGGCGGAGAACAACCTGAACCCGCTGGCTCAGCCCGAGGTCGAGGTGACCAAGCTGGAGGACGGTGACCTGATCGAGTTCACCGCCGAGGTGGACGTCCGGCCCGAGTTCGACCTGCCCGAGTTCTCCACGCTGACCGCGACGGTCGACCCGATCGAGGTCACCGACGAGCAGATCGACACCCAGCTCACCGCACTGCGTCAGCGGTTCGGCTCCAAGACCGTGGTCGAGCGCGCCGCCGCCGCGGGCGACGTCGTCACCATCGACCTGGTGGCCACCAAGGACGGCGAGTCGCTGCCCGACGCGACCGCCGAGGGCCTGGAGTACGAGATCGGCAGCAGCGGCATGCTGGACGGTCTCGACGAGGCTGTCACCGGTCTGTCCGCCGGCGAGTCGGCCGACTTCACCTCCACCCTGGTCGGCGGCCCGCAGAAGGGCGAGGAAGCCGACATCAACGTCACCGTCACCCAGGTGCAGGAGCAGGAGCTCCCCGAGCTGGACGACGAGTTCGCCCAGACGGCGTCGGAGTTCGACACCCTGGACGAGCTGCGCGACGACGTGGCCACCCGGCTGGCCAACGCCGGTCGCCTGGAGCAGGCGGCCCGGGCCCGGGACGCCGTCTTGGAGAGCCTGCTGGAGCAGCTCGAGATCGACCTGCCCGAGAACGTCATCAGCTCGGAGGTGGAGGCTCGCAAGGAGCAGATCCAGTCCCAGCTCGACAACGCGGGCATCGACCTCGACGACTACCTGGCCGAGACCGGGGAGGCCGAGGACGCCGACAGCTTCTGGGCCGGGGTCGAGAAGCGCTCCGCGGACGCCATGAAGGCCCAGCTGGTGCTGGACAAGACGGCCGAGCAGACCGGCGTCACCGTGGACCAGAACGACCTGACGCAGCACATCTTCCAGCGCGCGCAGCAGGAGGGCACGGCTCCGCAGCAGATCATCGCGCACATGCAGGAGCACCCGCACCACATCGACGAGTACATGCTCGAGATCCGTCGCGGCAAGGCGCTGGCCACCATCGTCGAGGCGGCGACCGTGACCGACAGCAACGGGGAGACCGTCGACCTGGCCCGCATCCAGCCCGACGGCAGCCTGGGCGACCCGGCCGCCGCCGAGTCCGACAGCCCGGTGGTCGAGGGCACCGTGGTCGAGTCCGACGACGCCGCTGCCACCTCGACCGAGACCGAGGACGACACCGAGACCAAGGCCTGACAGCGAGGATCTCGGCCCGTCGCGGGCCAGCCGTACACACACCGGGCCCGGGGGAAACATCCCCCGGGCCCGGTGTCTTGCGCTGGTCTTGAGCAGATCTTGAGGTTATCTGGATCTTTCGCCAAGGCGGGCGCGAGGTTGGCTGGGCACGATGGTCTTTGCGCCATGATCGCGGGGCCCGTGAACCAGATCAGGGGAGGTCGTTTCGACGGTCGTGGCGCGAGGCTCTACGAGATCGCAGTTCGGGGGAACGACTTCTCGGGGAAACAGAGCCACTGACGCGATGGTCAGGTGTGGATCACCGATCCAGGCCTGGCCATCGTGCTGTCCGGGTGGTCCTGCCCCCGCCGCCGTCCGCGCCGCCCGGTGTGCGCCGACAGCGAACACGGCGGGAAAACCCTCGGTCCACCCGCAGCCGCGGGGTAGGTTCGTCGGCGTGAACGCACACCTCCCGAACGGGTCGCTGCCGGGTCTGAGCCCGCGCGCCGCCGGTCGATCCGGCGGCATCGGGCTCGACGACAACGTCTACCAGTCCCTGCTGCAGAACCGGATCATCTTCCTCGGCTCCGAGGTCCGCGACGAGAACGCCAACGCCATCTGCGCGCAGATGCTGTTGCTGAACGCCGAGGAACCGACCAAGGACATCTACCTCTACATCAACTCCCCGGGTGGGTCGGTCGACTCCGGCATGGCGATCTACGACACCATGAACTGGATCTCCAACGACGTGGCCACCGTGGCCATGGGCCTCGCCGCCTCGATGGGGCAGTTCCTGCTCTGCGCCGGCACGAAGGGCAAGCGGTACGCCCTCCCCAACAGCCGGATCATGATGCACCAGCCGTCCGGCGGTCTGGGGGGCACGGCCAGCGACATCCGCATCCAGGCGGAGCAGTCCCTGCACATCAAGGCCACGATGCAGAAGCTGATCGCGGAGCACACCGGTCAGACCCTGGAGCAGATCGAGGCCGACTCCGACCGCGACCGCTGGTTCACCGCCGAGCAGGCGAAGACCTACGGGCTCATCGACCACGTGTTCACGGCGGCGGCGCAGATCCGTTCCGACGAAGCGCCGAACCAGTAAAGGGATCCAGACACACATGAGCACCTTCGACGGATCACGTCCCGCGCCGATGCTGCAGGACCGCCAGTTCGCGCCGACCATGGACTACTACATCCCCCAGTGGGAAGAGCGCACGTCGTACGGCATGCGCCGGATCGATCCCTACACCAAGCTGTTCGAGGACCGGATCATCTTCCTGGGCACCCCGATCAGCGACGAGATCGCCAACGCGGTGATGGCCCAGCTGCTGTGCCTGCAGCAGATGGACGCCGACCGGGACATCGAGATCTACATCAACTCCCCGGGTGGCTCGTTCACCGCGCTGACCGCGATCTACGACACCATGCGCTACATCAAGCCCGACGTCCGTACGGTCTGCCTCGGTCAGGCCGCTTCGGCGGCCGCGGTGATCCTGGCCGCCGGCACCAAGGGCAAGCGACTGGCCCTGCCGAACAGCCGGATCCTGATCCACCAGCCGGCCACCGAGGGGGGCTACGGGCAGTCCTCCGACATCGAGATCCAGGCGAAGGAGATCCTGCGGATCCGCTCGCTGATGGAGGACATGCTGGCCACCGACACCGGCAAGAGCACCGAGGAGGTCAGCCGCGACATCGAGCGCGACAAGTACCTCACCGCCGAGCAGGCCAAGGACTACGGCATCATCGACGGCGTCCTGACCTCGCTCAAGGCCATCCCCGCCTGACCCACCGGCCCGGCCCCCACCCAGGTGGCGGCCGGGCACCCGGCACCCGCCCCGCGGGTCCTCGCAGTTGGGGGTGCCGGCCGTTATCGTGATGGTTCGCGCAGTGCAGCCCGAACCGGAGGAAGAGGAGGCGGGGCGTGGCCCGAATCGGAGAGAGCGGCGATCTGCTCAAGTGCTCGTTCTGCGGGAAGAGCCAGAAGCAGGTCAAGAAGCTCATCGCCGGACCCGGCGTCTACATCTGCGACGAGTGCATCGATCTCTGCAACGAGATCATCGAGGAGGAGTTCTCCGAGGGCACCGAGGTCGGTCTGCTGGAGGACCTCCCCAAGCCGCAGCAGATCCGCCAGTTCCTCGACACGTACGTGATCGGCCAGACCGGCGCCAAGAAGGCGCTCGCCGTCGCGGTCTACAACCACTACAAGCGGGTCCAGGCCCAGGCCGCCAACCCGTCCCGGCGGTCCGAGGACGACGGGGTGGAGCTCAGCAAGTCCAACATCCTGCTGATCGGTCCCACGGGCTGTGGCAAGACCTATCTCGCCCAGACCCTGGCCAAGATGCTGAACGTGCCGTTCGCCATCGCCGACGCCACCGCGCTGACCGAGGCGGGCTACGTCGGTGAGGACGTCGAGAACATCCTGCTGAAGCTGATCCAGGCCGCCGACTTCGACGTGAAGAAGGCCGAGACCGGGATCATCTACATCGACGAGGTCGACAAGATCGCCCGCAAGAGCGAGAACCCCTCGATCACCCGGGACGTGTCCGGTGAGGGTGTGCAGCAGGCTCTGCTGAAGATCCTCGAGGGCACGTCGGCCTCGGTCCCCCCGCAGGGGGG
>JBMDXL010000629.1:0-8129 GCA_048594465.1 Microlunatus sp.
CCCCAGGCGACCGATGGATCGCGCTGTTGCACTGGGCTGGGCGACAGCCCCAACCATCGCTCCCGACGTGAACATCCGGCCCTTCGAAGTTGCGATGGGGATGTTTGCTCAATCTCCAGGCCCGGGTGCACTCTCCGCCAACTTCTGGGGGCCGTCCTCGTCCCTTTCTATTGGTCTGAAGCGAGCCCGACGCGCTCAACCACGCTCGGCCGGCGGAGAGTGGACTGGGGGCCTGGGCATTGAGCAAACACCCCATCGCAACTTCGTAGGGCCGGATGCTCACGTCGGGGGCGATGGTTGAGGCTGTCGCCCAGCCCAGTGCAACAGCGCGATCCATCGGTCGCCTGGGGGCAGCTGTCCGGACAGCACGCTGGCTGCTCGGACGAGGACATCAGCAGAGAGGGGTCGATAGTTCTGGCCGTTCGCCACAGCCAGGTCCCACGCGTGCACATGCCACTCCACGACTGCGAGCCCGGTGTGCTCAGCCACCGTCAGCGGCCCCACGGACTCCCAGGAACCGAACGTCCTATGCCAGTCGATCGTTTCCAGCCGCCGCCGATAGTGACCGGCTTCCTCAACAAACTTCGCGATCCGTCGAGGCCCACTCTCTGATGGCAGTGATGCAAGGCCGGCAGCGTTCATCTGCGCGAGGGCCTGTCCGCGTGGCAGATCGAAGAGGGGACCATCACTCAGCGAAGCGTCCAGCAAGCGATGGTAGTACCGGACGATGGCCAGCAGGTGCCCCGCCAGCGCCTGTGCATCCCAATCAGAACAAGGTGTCGCGAGAGTCCAATCGGAGATGGCAGTAGACGCTGCTCGCACACTGGCAACTCCGTCATCGTAGATCTGCAACATCTGATCTCGGTCCGCGGCCACGTACACATTCTGTCGCCCGGGTCGTGGCGATGTACACCGCGTCGGCTCCGCTCCAGTGCGATCGCCCTGCCGTCCAGGCGCCTTCTGTGATCGCCTTTGGCTCGTTGTCGAGCCAGGCGTGGCTGGCGTCGACTAGGCTTTAGGTCAGCCGCAACCGAGCGCACACAGAGAACTTCATGTGGTGTGTGGCATCCAAGTCGTCGCGGATCAGAGAGCGCTCACGTGAGTGAGCACCCGACCGGGAATCTAACTGAGGGCCGCCTCTGCGTCGCGGAGCTGGGGTGGCTGGTGACGCGACTCGGAGACCGCTCGCGACCGTGGCGTCCAGTCAGCCCTAGTAGATTGCGATGGCATTGAGAATGACGGCAGGACCGGTGATATATGAGTGCACGTCTTCGGCCGGCTGATCTAGCTCAAGTTGTGTGAAGACGTCCTTCACGATCGGATCGATCTGCGTCATGAGCTTCCTGCGCATAAGATACTCCCAGTCGTGCAACAACCAGCGTTCGGCGCTGAGAAAGCCATCTGGACCTTCAGCTACGAATCCCAGGACTGAGCCCAGGACGCGCTCATCACCTTCAATGCGGTTCGCCGATGCTGCGTCGATGAAGTGGTCAGGCTCTAGATTCACGTAGACCCGTTGCGACATGCCGGTTCCGGTTAGTTCAACCAGCACTGGTACCGGGAGCAACTCGTTCTGTAAATATACCTGTTTCAGCTGACGCGTGATCGGCAGCGCATTGACGTCGAAATTGAAAATTTCATCGAGGTCTCCCTCAATAGAGTCCATGAGTCGACGAAAGACGTAAAACATCTTTCCAGCGAGGCTCGCAGCGGTAATTCGCGCGACGCCCTCGACTTCGAGCAGATCGTCTTTTGCGATTGCGGTGTCGGAACCCGGGCTGAGTTTGACCGAACCGAGTTCGATGAGGCGGTCGATGATTTTGCTAGTCGTAGCCTTCTGTTGTGGGTCCAAGCTGTACGTCGACTGGTACTCGACGTCAGTTCCGCGGAATCCGTCGGCTCCACCCACGCCGGCCACGTTCACCTTCCCACCGGCAGTTCGGTGGCGGGTGGTCTTCTCGACGACCTCCTGCCGCCGGGGAACTTCAATCTCGTAGTAGTCGGCTTGGGACAGCAAGGTCTCGATGTCCAGGTAGAGGGGTGACCGCAGTGACATCGGCCAAGTGTCCCACTGAGCGGCGGATGGTGACTGAACCTGGGTGACTCCTCAGGGCTATCGACCTGAACAGTCACGTGCAACGTGCAATGAATCGACTACGCGGTCCGGTGGAGGGTGGATGCCGGCGGTGACTTGGTAGCCGTCGACGGTAGAGCTTGCACGATAGGTGACCACCGCCGACCGCGAGAAGGCCAGGAGTGCAGGCCTGGCGGATGGTGATGTGACCCGTGATCTGGTCCGGTTGCGGTGTACAGCGGCGAGACGATCAGGTGCCGGCCGTGCTCGACGATGTGGCCGTGGAACTGAGCGCGGCGAGACGACCGGCGACGGGGTTGGCTCCGAATGCTCGCAGGATCGGTTTCGCTACGGTGAGTGTGATGGGCCGCTTGTGCTGGGGCGGGTCGCTGTTGATCGCCGGTTCGTGACGGCGACTATCGGTGCCGTCGCGCTGGCTACGAACGGCAGAAGAAGATACGTGGCGACGGCTGGGCCTCCCGACATGGCCAAAATGACGCAAAGGATCATGACAACGCCTGGGACGCCAAGGGAAGCCCACCGCTTACGCCATGGGAGGAGTGGTGGGATGAGTAGGTAGAGGTACGCGACGCCCAACACTGGTAGCCACCCCAACAGTACGAGCGGCCAGACCTCGTAGAGAGCGAGCACACCGATTGCTGGTCCCGCGATCAGGACTGCAACGAGCCAGGGACGTGGCGGCCAGGCAGCTAAGACAATGATGGTGGTGACCGCCGCAAGTATGCCTACATACAGAGTTACCCCTTCCATGACTCCTGCTTCAGGGTTGCGCAGGGGTCGCGGCACGTCATACTCCCGCTTTCGGGCCCTCGCTCGTCAACGGTCATCTCTGGGCCCTTCGTGGTGGGCGTGCGGCGTCACTGCGGCATGGTGTGGCTGGGGGGTCGGCGTACCTGCCTGCGCGTCGTCCATGGAAATGTGACACTTCCCTTCCCTTGGCAACGTTGACGCTTTGTGCGGTCAGCCGACACGGATCCACTCACCGGCCACCAATGCCTGTCCAGGCCTGTCGGACACGACGGTCTTCGTGCTGAGCGTGGTGGTGTCGCCGGGTCGGAGTACTACCGTGGGAGCTAAGACCAAGCTGGGCAAGCCCAGGATGTCGCCCCCGGTACGAGGCGGCATGCCTGCGCGCCGATGTTCGTTATCGCCACCTGCGACGAGGGCGGGGCGCTGCTGACACGGCTATGGCTGGTGTGGCGGGTCTGGGCCAGCAGGTCATTGGTTGGGCATGGGGGCGCCACATCGACAGGGGCGTGGGCGTCGTCGGGTGTGGCTCCGTACCCGATCCGTTGCCACCGAGCCAGCGACACCGTCGCACCATCGTCTAGGGGAAGTGGAACGGTCGGCAGCCCGGGAGCGAACCCGACCTCGATGGTCGTTCCGCTGATCTCGACCCCCACCCGTTGCACTGTGAAGGTGTCTGGCGCGCGGCCCGGTTGCCAAGACAGCACGGCTGATGCCGACTCCATCGGTGCCAACACTGGGTTCGATGCGGGGTCAAGCTCAGGCCGAACTGGTTGGGGACGTCCGTCCATGGACAACGACAGGCTGCTCGCGGGGGGCAGCGCGCACGGCAGCATGCCGTTGTTCACTACGCGTAGTCGGGCTTCGTCGGTGGACCCAATGCTCGTGCTCACTGCCTCCAGCGTCGCCCGCAGGTCTTCGGGAGCGCAGGGGAAGCGTTCGTGAGGTGAGACGGCAGGTAGCAGCGGACCTACTGGTTCTCCGGTTGCTGCCGGGGTCCCGGCGGTGAGATGCCGCTGTGAAGGGGCAGGAGCGCGCAGAAGCTGAGGTCGCGCGGCAGGATCTGGCACAGCCGAGCCGACGACGTCAGTCGGACAGCGCACGAGCGCGAACTCCAGCGCCGCCTCGCTGCGATTCACCGATACTGCCGCACACGTCACCTGCCATCGTGGAACATCGTCAGTGAAAGGCTGAGGATCGCTTTCCAGCGCCCACACCGCAACAGCCAGCGCATCTTGGTCCGCTCGGTCCTGATTGCCGCCCCAATAGGGGACCACGGCGCGCGATTCGGGCCGGAAGACCCCGCGAGGGCCAGCGGCGATGATGTCGTGGGAGTCGATGACAAGAGCTGCCAGTTCCTGGCGTGAGCGCACCGCTCGCCCGGCTAGACGCTCCTCGAGAACCTGCACCACACCGGCGACGAGCTGTTCGCCCACCCGGTCTCTCAGCAGATGGTCGGACCCGGCGCATCCTGTCGATCCCGCAGCCATGACCGCCAGCAAGACACTCTGTCCCAAGGCCATCTTGGCCCACTTCACCACACCCACAATGTACCGAGAGAGCGTCGCGGAGCTGATCCTGCTCTCGCGGGACGGTGGGTGCTGTAGCGACTCTACTGCTCGCAGGTCGATCGGGGTCCCCATCACGTGATGAGGGCGTGTTTGGCCCGTTGGCTGAGGGTGCGCGCCGGCTTCATTGACCCGCCTCAGGTCAGTCTGGCGAAGCAGATTTCGCCTATTTCGGCCACCAGCTCGTTGTCGTTAGTGGCGGTCGGGTCTGAGCTGCGGGTGAGCACCGAGAGCAGGAGCGGGGTGCCACTGGGTGCCCAGGCGATGCCGACGTCGTTCACCACGCCGTAGGCGCCGGCGCCAGTCTTGTCCGCGAGCCGCCAGCCGGGCAGCAGCGCCTTGCCCAGCCGGGCGTGGCTAGTGGTGTTGCCCAGCATCCAACTGCGCAGCTGCCGCCTGGCAGGCTCGGTCAGCGCCCGCCCCAGGAGCAGTCGGCGGTAGGTCTCACCGATGGTGCGAGCGGTCGTGGTGTCGGTGCGGCGGTCCGGCTCGGCCGAATTCAGCTCGGGCTCCCAGCGGTCGAGCCGAGTCGTGTCGTCGCCCAGGCGGCGAGCGACCCGAGTCAGCCCGGCCGGTCCGCCGATCAGCGACAGCAACGCGTTGCCGGCGGTGTTGTCGCTGCGTTGCAGCGCGGCTGCGGCCAGGTCGGCCACTCGCGGGATCCGTCCGACGGCGAAGCACTCCTCGACGTACGGGGAGTTCTCCACCAGGGTCGCGGGCGGCAGATAGACAGGACGCTCGAGCACGCGCCGGTCCGACACCACCAGGTCGCCGCGCAGCACCCCGGCGGCGGCGATGACCTTGAACAGCGAGCACTGGGGGAGGACGAGGTCCGCTAGATGGCTGAGGGTCTGGCCGGTCTGCAGGTTGCGGGCGTAGACCGACGCGGTGCGCCGATGGCGCCGAGCCAGCGCCGCGATGTCGCGGTCGCTGCTGATCGTCGCACGGGCTGGAGTTCGGTCACCGGCGGCGGTAGCGCCGATGACGGCAGCGGCCGAGGCAGCCAGCAGTGTGCGGCGACGGACCGCGCTCGTCGTCGGGAGGTCAGTGAGTGTCATGGCTTCACCGTCGCCGCTTCCCGGTTTCGTAGGCCAACACAATTCCTTCCGACTCATGCGTGCGCGACATGACCGCTGGTCGAGGTTGGCTGAATAGGGTCGGCGGATGGACCTGGTCGACGCCCTACAGGCTTTCCGGATGGTCGCTGAGGAGGCTAGCTTCACCCGCGGAGCGGAGCGGTGCGGTGTTCCGCAGCCCGTGGTCAGTCGCCGGGTAGCGGCTCTCGAGCGGCGGCTGGGCGGTCCGCTGCTGGAGCGGTCGACCCGCTCGGTCGCCCTGACCCCCTTGGGCTCGCGCGTGCTCCCGCACGCCGAGGAGCTGCTGTCGCGGTGGGACCTGCTGGAGGAAGCGGTGCGGGAGACCGAGCCTCACCTGCTGATGGCGGTGCCGCGCCATCTCGATCCTCGTACCCTGGCCAGCATCCGTCGCGGCCTGGCCCCGGCCCGGATCCGGCTGAGCGAAGCCGATCCCGACCAGCGGGCACGCCTGTGGCACAGCGGTGACGTCGACATCGCCGTGCTGGTCGTGCCGCAGGGCGCCGGCACCGTCCAGTCGCAGCTCGGGGTCGCGACCGCCGACCTGGCGGACACCGACACACCGTTCTGCCTCTCGCAGCTGCGTCGGGCCGTCCGTGATCGCAGCGACCGGCCACGCCGGATCCATCTGCAGCCGGAGGACGACGTGCCAGCGGTGCGCGACCCGCTGACCCGGCTGGCGCACGGGCACGGGCTCGGGGCGGAGCAGGCACCGATCGTCACCGACTGGACCGAGGCGCTGACCCAGCTCCACGAGCACGACGACGTCCTGCTCTGCACACCGACCGAGGCCGCGGCCCTCAGTCTGGGTTGGCGGGCGATCCGCGGACTCTCTCTCGACCGTCAGCAGGAGGTGGTCGCCCGCCCTGGTCTGCTGACCACCGACCAGCTCGACCGGGTCGCGAGGCGGCTCGCGCAGGCGGGTGCCCGGCGATGACGGACATCGGTGTGGTCGCCTCGTCGGCCGAGCTGCTCAGGACGGCCGGCGACATCGCCCAGGACTGGACCCGCAGCGGGTTGTCGGGCGGATTCGTGGCACGCCATCTGAACAGCGGCGCCGAGCTCGGCTTCGACGTCCACCGGGTCCTGCCGCTCGCGTCGGTGGTCAAGGTGCCGGTCGCGCTGGTGGTCCTCGACCGGATCGCCCGAGACAAACTGGACCCCGGCCGTCCGGTGCACCTCGACCCGACCCGGCGGACCCCCGGTCCCAGTGGTCTGTCGCTATTCACCCAGCCTGCCACCGTCGCCGTACGGGACCTGGTAACGCTTTCGCTATCGGTCAGCGACAACGCCGCGACCGATGCCCTGCTCGGGCTGGTGTCTCCGGCCGAGATCACTGCACAGCTGGCGGCCTGGGGTCATCGCGGCTTGGTGGTCCGGCACCGCATCCAGGAACTGCACGACACAGTGGCGAGCTTGCCGGCTGCAACCTCGACCTACCTGATGGAGCTGGCCATCCGCGGAGCCACCCCCGGGGGCGGCCACCCGATCGCCCAGCTCGATCCGGCGCAGGCCAACGCAGGAGATGCCGCGGGTCTCGCGGCCCTGCTCGCCGACGTGTGGACCGACCGGGTCGCCGACCCTCGCGCCACCGCGGAACTGCGTTCGGCCCTCGGCCACCAGCTCACCCGGCACCGGTTCGGTGGCGAGCTGGTCAGTGACCTGACCACGCTGCACAGCAAGACCGGGACGTTCCTGCACCTGCGCCACGAGGCGGGAGTCTGTCAGACCGCGGACGGGAATCAGGTGGTACTGGTTGCACTCACCACGTCGTCGGTGAACGCGACCGAACAACCAGAGGCAGACGCCGCGATCGGCGCGGCGGCCTGCGCGGCAGTGGAAGCTCTCACCACGGCCGGGCTCAGCTGATGCACGAGCCGCCACGCCTGGCGTCCGACCGCGTGCTCTGATCCACCGGTCTGCGAGAACACGTCGCGGCCGTCTTGCGAGTGGGTTTGTTGACGGGGAGTCTGCTGGGTGTGCTGCCTGTGTATGCCGTTGGTGCCACGATCGTGGTCGAAGAGCGCTGGCACTACCTCCCCTGGAGCGCGGAGCCGCATCACGTGGTAGCCAGCAGCGCCGAGAAACTGGTGACGTGGATGCCGGCGGGAACGATCGCGGTGAGAGCGAGCAACCGTGGACTCCCTGGAACGGAACAGCTGAGCCGGGAGGAGCGCAAGCTCGCCGCGCTGGCTGATCTCCGCGCGCGGCCCATCGAAACCGTCGAGACCCCCAACAAGCTGTACTGGTGGCGGCCCGGCCGGTGGAGCCGCATCAATCTGGGGTGGCACCCGTCCACTGGTGACTTCATGGGCTGGTACGTGAACTTCGAGCAACCGGTGTCGGCGACGTCGACCGGCGTCTGGGGCAAAGACCTGGTCCTCGACCTGCTGATCGCCCCAGACGGGACCCTGAGCCCGAAAGACGAGGCCGACTTCGACGAAGCCATCGGCCGTAGGATCGTTCCGGCCGAGTTGCGCGCCATCTTCGCGGACGAGACCGAGCGGGTACTCGCCGAGCTCAACGAGGAGTCTGGGCCGTTCGCCCCCGCAGCTGTGTCGTTCCGACCCGCCACCGGCTGGTCCCACCCAGCGCTGTTTGCCAGCCACGCGATCGGCGGATCCT
>JBMDXL010000063.1:0-7778 GCA_048594465.1 Microlunatus sp.
CGGCCGGAGCTGGGTGTTCAGTCAGTCGGTCCGCGACCTCGACCCCTCGGACTGGGGCGCCCGGACCAGCGCGGACTGAGCCCGCCGGGCTCAGGCGGCGAGCGCGACCACCAGCACCAGGGGCAGCGAGACCACCGAGCCGATCACCGTCACGGCGGTGAGGGTCTTCAGGGCGCCGCGGGTCGACAGCCCCAGCAGGCTCTTGAACATCCAGAAGAAGTTGCTGTTCACGTGCACGGCGAACATCGCCCCGGACGCGATGGCCAGACCGATGGCCACCGGGGCCACGTCCAGCGACGCGAGGATGGGGGCCAGGATGCCGGCGGCGGTGATGGCGGCCACCGACACCGAGCCGATGGCCAGGTGCAGGACGGCGGCGACGAACCAGGCCAGCAGGATGGTGATCACGATCGGAGCGCCGGCGTCGGCGGTGAACAGCTTGGCCAGGACGTCACCCAGACCGGTCGCCTCGATCACCGCGCCCAGTGAGCCGCCGACACCGGTGACCAGCAGGATCTCGCCGGTGGTGTGGAAGCCCTCGCTCATCGCCTCGCCGGTGCGGTTCATGCCGAGGCTTCGTCGGGTCAGCACGTACGCGCCGAGCAGGCCGACGAACAGGGCCACGTTCGCGTTGCCGATGAACGACAGCAGGTCGGACTCGACTCCGACCAGGCCGAGGAAGGCCGCGGTCGCGATCATCAGCAGCGGCACGATGATCGGGAGCATGCCCACGGCCAGCGGCACCGGCGGCCGGGCCCCCAGCTTCGGGGCTTCCGCGGCGACGGGCTCGTGGTCGTGCTCGATCACGTTCTCCTCGTCGGCCTCGTCCACCTCCGGCTTCCAGTAGCGCAGCCGCAGCAGCCACCCGAACAGCAGCGTGGTGACGATGGCGGTGACGGGCCCGATCACGATCCCGAACAGCAGCCAGGTGCCGAGCGGCACCTCCAGCAGGCCGGCGATCGAGATCGCCGCCAGACCGGGGACGACGAACACGTAGCCGGCGAAGATGCCGACACCGATCGCCCCGGCCATCCGCGCCAGCCCGGTCGGACCGATCACCGGACCGGCCGTCCGGGCGATCGGGGAGGCCAGCACGACCTGCACGTCGACGTAGATGGAGGGGAAGATCAACGCCATCGTCGACGTCATCGCGTACGGGAGCCGTCGTGCTCCCACCACCCGCACCAGGGCGTTGACCAGCAGACCGAAGACCCCGCAGGCGTGCAGCAGCGAGCCGATCAGCACGCCGAAGCCGATCAGCAGACCGACCTTGGTCATGATCTCGCCGAAACCGGTGGTGATCGCCTTGATCGTCTCGGTGAACCCGACACCGGTGGCCAGACCCAGGTAGAGCGAGCTGATCACCAGCGAGATCACCGGATCGACCTTGAACCGGATGATCAGCACGATCACCGCGATGATCGCGATGGCGGTGTGCAGAACGACCATGGACTGCTCTCCTGCCCTGCCGGTCTTCCTCGGATGCTGTGGAGAGCAACCTAGGGCCCGGAGGGCCGGTGCGGGCGAGCGGGGTCAGTCGGTCGGCTCGGCGGGCGCCGTGCCCGCCCGCTCATCGCGGTCGGCCCACTCCAGCAGCGTGTCCAGCGCGTACGGGTGGTCGTCGATGTCGGCGTGCAGGTCGCCGAGCTCGGCGAACCGGGCCGGGACGGTGGCGATGGTGAAGTCGCGAGGGTCGGCGTCGGCGACCTCGTCCCAGCGCACCGGGGTGGAGACGACCCCCAAGGGGGTGCCGCGGACCGAGTAGGCGCTGGCGATCGTGTGGTCCCGGGCGTTCTGGTTGTAGTCGACGAAGATGCTGGCCTGGTACCGGTCCTTCCGCCACCAGGTCAGGTCGACCAGTCCCGCCGCGCGCCGTTCCACCTCCCGGGCGAAGGCCCAGGCGGCCCGCCGGACGTCGGTGAAGCCGTGCGCCGGAGGGATCCGGACGTAGATGTGCAGCCCCCTGCCGCCGGACGTCTTCGGGTAGCCGACGGCCCCCAGCTCGGCCAGCACCTCCTGGACCACCACGGCCACCCGACGGACGTCGTCGTAACCCGCCTCGGGCATCGGGTCGAGATCGATCCGCCACTCGTCGGGCGACTCGGTGTCGTCGCGCCGGGAGTTGCAGCCGAGGAACTAGACGGTCGACATCACCACAGCCCAGATCACGACGGCCGGCAGGCAGACGGACAGCTCGTCGGCGTAGCGCTGGTAGCGGGGGAAGTGCACGCGGACCGTCTCGACCCACTCCGGCGCTCCCCGGGGCAGCCGCTTCTGGTGCACCTTCTCCCCGTCGACGCCGTCCGGGAACCGGTGCAGCATGCAGGGCCGGTGGTAGAGGGCGTTGACGATGCCGTCGGCCACGGCGAGGTAGTAGCGGGCCAGATCGAGCTTGGTCTCGCCGCGGGCGGAGAAGTACACCCGGTCCGGGTTGCTGATCTTGACCACCCGGTCGCCGACCTCGAGCTCGATCCGTCCGTCCGACTTCGCTGCCACGCTGCTGAGACTACGACCCACCCAGGACAGCCGGGGTCGCCGGCTGCTCGTCGACCGAGCCCGCCCGGTCGAGCCGTCGGGGGTGGTCCATCAGCTGGCGCAGGGCCACGAACCGGACCACGGTGGAGACGGCGTTGGCCAGCACCAGCACCACCAGCTCGACCGCCCGCGCCGGGGTGGGGGACACCGCGTGGAGCACGGCGAGCGACCCGCTGGTCAGGACCAGCCCGACGGCGAACGCGGTCAGCCCACCCAGGTGGTGGGTGAGGGCGCGTCCGCGGCCGGTGATGCCGAAGGTCAACCGGCGGTTGGTGGCCGTGTTCGCCACGGCGGTGGCCAGCAGGGCCACGACGTTGGCCACCTGGGCCGGGGCCAGCTGCCGCAGCAGCAGGTAGAGCAGCAGGTAGGCCAGCGTGCTGCCGACGCCGACGGCCGCGAACCGGACGATCTGGCCGGTCAGCCGACGCGGGACTCCCGGCACCACCGACGGCACGTCCGCGCGGGTGGCCAGCTCGGCGCGCAGCCGTTGGACCGGGAGCTGCCCGGTGACCAGCCCACGGGTCAGCCGGGCGATACCGGCCAGGTCCTCCCGGGCCGTGGCGACCACGTCGACCCGGCTGTCGGGATCGTCCACCCAGTCCACCGGCACCTCGTGGATCCGCAGGCCCGCCCGCTGCGCCAGCACCAGCAGCTCGGTGTCGAAGAACCAGCCGGTGTTCTCGATCATCGGCAGCAGCCCGGCGGCCGCGTCGGCCCGGACGGCCTTGAAGCCGCACTGGGCGTCGGAGAAGGAGACGGCCAGCGTGCCCCGCAGCAGCAGGTTGTAGCTGCGGGAGATGAAGGTCCGCTTCGGCCCCCGCACCACCCGGCTGGACCGGGCCAGCCGGGTGCCGATGGCCAGGTCGGAGTGGCCGGTGATCAGCGGCGCGACCAACGGCAGCAGGGCTCGCAGGTCGGTGGACAGGTCGACGTCCATGTAGGCCAGCACCGGCGCCGAGGACCGCGACCACACCGCCTTGAGCGCCAGCCCGCGTCCCTTGCGGTCGATCCGGACCGCCCGCACCCGCGACGACTCCTCGGCCAGCTGCTGCGCGATCGCCCAGGTGCTGTCGGTGCTGGCGTTGTCGGCGACGGTGATCAGGCAGGCGTACGGGACCTCCGCGGCCAGGTAGGCGTCCAGCCGGCGCACCGAGGCGGCCAGGTCGCTCTCCTCGTTGTAGACGGGGACGACGATCTCGACGGTGCTGGGCGACCGCTGCGGGTGCGGGTCGACGATCTGCAGGACGGGGGCGGGGAGCTCGTGGGCCGGGGCGGTCATGGTCCTCACGTTCGACCGCCGGGCTGTGGGATCCGCTGCCGTCGGCTGTGCCGGGGGTGTGAGTGCGGTCGTGAGGCTAGGGATCCGGCGGGCTTGACCTCGAGTGGACTCGAGGTTGCAGTCTGGGGGGATGCTGTCAGCCCCCCGACCTAGGGTGACTCCGTGACCCCCACCGACCGCCCGACCTGCCCACGGCCCGCGCCGACAGGCTCGCACCGATGAGCATCCAGTCAGCGGCCTGGAGCTCGCTCTACCACATCCGGACCGCCCAGCAGGACCGGCGACCGTTCAGCTGGGCCACCGTCCGGCGCATCCTGGGCTTCGCGCGTCCGCACCGGGTGCCCCTGATCGGGTTCCTCGTGCTCAGCGTGGTCGGGGCGTTCCTGGCCGTGGCCACCCCGCTGCTGGCCGGTCGGGTGGTGAACCTGATCTTCGGTGCCGCGCCGTTCGGTCAGGTGCTGAGGATCGCGCTGGCCATCGGCGCCATCGCCATCGCCGAGGCCGGTCTGGGACTGCTGCAGCGCTGGCTGTCGGCCCGGCTGGGGGAGAACCTGATCCTCGATCTGCGCCGGGCGGTGTTCGACCACGTGCTGTCGATGCCGGTGGCCTTCTTCACCCGGACCCGGACGGGGGCGCTGGTGAGCCGGCTCAACAACGACGTGATCGGGGCCCAGCGCGCCTTCTCCGAGACGCTGTCCGGGGTGGTGAGCAACATCGTCGCCCTCGTCCTCGCCCTGGTGGTGATGCTCGCGCTGTCCTGGCAGATCACCCTGCTGGCGCTGGTCCTGCTGCCCGTCTTCGTCGTCCCCGCCCGCCGGATGGGGCGCCGCCTGGCCCAGCTGCAGCTGGAGGCGGCCAACCACAACGCGGTGATGGGCAACCAGATGACCGAGCGCTTCTCCGCGCCCGGTGCCACCCTGGTCAAGCTGTTCGGTCGGCCCGAGCGCGAGTCCGACGAGTTCGCCCTCCGGGCCCGCCGGGTCCGCGACATCGGTGTCCGCAGCGCCATGGTCCAGACGGTGTTCGTCACCGCGCTCACCCTGGTCTCCGCGCTGGCCCTGGCGCTGGTCTACGGGCTGGGCGGCTGGTACGCGCTGCGCGGCAGCCTGACCGCGGGCTCCGTGGTCACCCTGGCGCTGCTGATCACCAGGCTGTACGCCCCGATGATCGGTCTGGCCTCGGCCCGGGTGGAGGTGATGAGCGCCCTGGTCAGCTTCGAGCGGGTCTTCGAGATCCTGGACCTGAAGCCGCTGATCACCGAGGCGGAGCCGCCGACGCCGCTGCCCGACGGACCGCTGTCGGTGCGCTTCGACGGGGTGACCTTCGCCTACCCCTCGGCGGACAAGGTGTCGCTCGCCTCGCTGGAGGAGGTGGCCGTGCTGGACAACCGGGGTGGGGTGGAGGTCATCCACGACGTCAGCTTCGAGGTCGGCGCCGGTCAGATGGTCGCCCTCGTCGGGTCCTCGGGAGCCGGCAAGTCGACCATGGCCCAGCTGGTCGCCCGGCTGTACGACGTGGACGCCGGGGCCGTCCGTCTCGGCGGGGTGGACGTGCGCGAGGTGGCGTTCGCCGACCTGCGGCAGGCCCTGGGCATGGTCACCCAGGACGGGCACCTGTTCCACGAGTCGGTGCGGGAGAACCTGCTGCTCGCGCAGCCGGAGGCCCAGGAGGAGGACCTGTGGGACGCGCTGCGCCGGTCCCGGCTGGACACCCTGATCGCCTCGCTCCCGGACGGACTGGACACCGTGGTGGGGGAGCGCGGCTACCGGCTCTCCGGCGGTGAGCGGCAGCGGCTGACCATCGCCCGGCTGCTGCTGGCCCATCCGCGGGTGGTGATCCTGGACGAGGCCACCGCCCACCTCGACTCGACCTCCGAGGCGGCGGTGCAGGCGGCGCTGGGGGAGGCGCTGGAGGGCCGGACGGCCGTGGTGATCGCTCACCGCCTCTCCACCATCCGAGCCGCCGACCTGATCCTGGTGGTGGAGGACGGGCGCGTGGTCGAGCGGGGCCGGCACGCCGAGCTGCTGGCCGTCGGCGGTCGCTACGCGGAGCTGTACGAGACGCAGTTCGCCACCCAGGAGGCGTCCGGAGTCGCGTGACCGCGGCCACCGCGTAGGGGTCAGGCCGAGGACTCGCGCAGCTCGAGCGTGAAGGGCGCGACCACCTCGGCCCGAGCGCCCGCGGTGCCCTCGATCTGGGCGATCAGCATGTCCAGCGTCCGCTCCACCATCCAGTCGTGATCGGGAGCCACGGACGACAGACTGGGCACGCTGAACTGGGCCTCGAGCACGTCGTCGAAGCCGATCACCCTGACGTCCTCGGGGACACGGAGACCGCGGTCGGCGAGCCCCCGCAGGACGCCGAAGGCGACGGTGTCGGTGACCGCGACGACGCCGTCGAACTCCCGGCCGGCGTCGACCAGCCGGTGGATGGCGCGAGCCCCCTCGGCCATGGTCAGCGCGGTCAGCGCCGGATCGAGCTGCGGATCCGGTCGGATGCCGGCGGCCCGGAGGGTGCGGCGGAAGCCCTCCCGGCGGAGGCGTACGGCGTTGCTCTTCTCGTGTGCCGGGCTACGGGCGGTGACCAGGGCGATCCGACGGCAGCCCTGGTCCAGCAGGTGCTGGGTGGCCGCCGCGCTGCCGCCCACGTTGTCCATGGCCACGTGGTCGATGACGCCGTCGAAGCTCTTCTCACCCAGCAGCACCAGCGGGATGGTCTGGTCCAGGCGCCGGACGTCCTCCGCTCCGAGTCCCACCGCCGACAGGATCAGGCCGTCGCAGTCCAGGGTGCGGGAGAGCGCGATGGCGGCGAGCTCGCCTTCGGTCCGTGCACCGGTCTGCTCGATGGCCACGCGGTAGCCACGTTCGGCGCTGCGCGCGATGACCCGGGCCGTGAGCTGGCCGAAGTAGGGCCGGTCCAGCTCGGGGACGGCGAAGCCGATCACGCCGGTCGACCCCTTGCGCAGCGAGCGGGCCGCGTGGTTGACCACGTAGCCGGACGCGTCGACCGCCTGCAGCACCTGCTCGCGCAGCCGGGCGCTCACGTTGGGGCGCTTGTTGACGACGTTGGAGACGGTCATCGTGGACACGCCCGCCAGCTTGGCCACGTCGGCCATCGTCACCATCGGCGCCCTCCCGGTCAGGTCCCCGGCTCGACCCGGTCGGACCCATTCGATCACGGGCGGCTGGATCCGGCGTCCACGGCGGTCCGTCGTCCGGCTCGGCGCAGATCGAGGTCCACGGTCGCGTCGCGGTCGCACCGCAGCTCCCCGTCGACGACCTCGAGGGTGGCGACCTGGATGTCGGTCCGGTGCTCCTCGCACGCTGCGGCGGCGTCGCGGTGGGGTGGGGCGTCCTCGTCGTCCCGGTCCACCCGGTGGGTGAAGTAGAAGATCCAGCCGATCTCCCGACCGTCCCGGTCGGCTCCCACGACCACGTCGGCGTGGCGTCCGATCGTGTGGTCCAGCGGGCGCGCCCCCGGTCGGTCCAGGATCAACCCCTGCCGGGTCCACTCGTCCAGGTCGTCGGAGGCGTAGACGGCGAGACCGCGCCACTCGTCGACGATCAACCAGAACCGGCCCGACAGCGCGAACACGTTGGGACCCTCGTGACCGGGTCCGGTGATCACCGGCCGGCCGGGGCCCCAGGTCTCCAGGTCGTCGGAATCGACCGCCCAGGTGGTGGATCCGTGGGCTTCGTCCTTGTACCAGAGGCGGAACCCGCCGCCCGGTCGCGGGTGGACCGCTGCGTCGATCACGTGGTCCGACGAGAGCGGCACCGCCCCGCGGAACTCCCACCGCACCAGGTCGTCGGAGACGTGGTGGAGGATGTGGCGCTCGTGACCGGGCCACCGGCTCGGCACCCCGATGATGTGGCTGACGAACATGTGGAAACGACCGGCCGCGAAGATCACCTCCGGGGCCCAGAGCGTGTTGCGGCCCTCGTACGGGTCGATCCCCGCCACG
>JBMDXL010000630.1:0-1914 GCA_048594465.1 Microlunatus sp.
CCAGCGAAAGGGGGCGTCAGCGGCCTGGGTGTGCAGCTGAGGTGGGGACTGAACCGGGTCGGGGGCTCAGCCGGCGACCACCCGGCGGGCGGCCACCAGCTCCCCGGCGGCGTAGCCCTCGACCAGCACCACCGCGCCGACCGAGCCGTGCAGCTTCGACAGGACCACCGGTTCGGCGGTCACGTCCACCGAGGCGATCGGGCGCCCCGAGACGTAGACGTCGACGCGGTCCAGACCGGTGGCGGAGATCTCGATCCGCAGACCCACCCGGGTGAATCCGGTGGTCACCGCCAGCTGCCGGACGGCCATCCCGGCGAGGATCTCGCCCGCCCGGTCGAGCAGGTCGACGTTGCCGTTGAGCACGTCGGCGCGGGTCATGGCGTGCTGCACCGTCGGCGGCACGCCGAGATCCTCCACCGGCGTGCCCGACAGGGCCCCGACCCGGAGTCCGCGGCGGATGGCCACCCGCATGTTGGCGCCCTTGGGCAGCGGCGCGTACGGGGAGCCGGGCTCGCTGGCCCGGTCGCCGACCAGCTGCAGCAGCAGCTGGTGGGTCCACACGTTCGCCCCGCCGGCACCGGTCCGGTCGTCGACGCCGAGGATTGGCCCGATCCCGGGGTCGGCCCAGCCGGCGGCGAAGAAGTCGGTCGCGGAGTAGCAGCGGGCGTCGGTGACCAGCACCGCCGGCCCGTGGTAGGTCTGGCCGATCGCGTTGGCGCCGTCGACCGGCGTGATGCCGAAGCCCGCGGAGAAGGTCGCGCCGATCTCCACGGCCTGGTCCAGCGACGGGAACCACGGTCCGAGGTCGATGCCCTCGCTGCCGTCCTGGTGGCGCCGGCACAGGGCCAGGTTGAGTGGCGTGGCGATGAACTGCACCGGCTCCGGGGTGATCGGCCGCGGGGTGAGCGTCTGCAGGGTGAACTCGCTGGCGTGCAGGTGCCCGCCGCCGTTGCCCCGGACGTCCACGATCAGACCGTTCTGCGGCAGCTGCGCGATCAGCCGGACGAACTCGTCACGGAAGGCGATCGGGTCCTGTACCGAGAAGGTGAAGATCCGGATCTGACCGAAGGTGCCGTGGGCCGTGGTCACCGTACGGGCGCGGAAGACCGACGGCATGGTGGTGGGCAGGTCGACCGCACCCACGGCCTGCGGGGCGGTGAGCTGGCCGTCGGCGGTCTGCTCGCCCTCCAGCCGGACCACCTCGGGGTGGTAGAGGCTCTTGCGGGCCCGGTCGCGTTCGTCCGCGTCCAGGTCCAGCGCGTTGGCCAAGGCGGCGGGCGTCACCGCGTCCAGGTCCGTGGTGGGCGGCAGGTTGGTGGCCACCTCCCAGGCCACCCGGAGCTCACCCGCGCTCCCGTCGGCGGCGAGGAAGGTGACGTCGATCCAGTCCTCTTCCGGTGGCAGCTGCATCAGCAGGGGTCGGATGGTCAGCGAGTCCAGCCCGCGGGCCAGACTCGCGGCCCGGTTGCTGCCGGCCAGCCGGAGCCCGTTGATCTCGACCGCGGTGCCGATCGGGACACCGTTCCAGTGGGTCACCTCGACCCCGAGTCCGAAGCCAGGCGCGCTGAAGCCGGTCACCACACTGGTCACCAGGTAGTGGTCGCCGTCGGGCTCGGTGGCCTTCTCCAGCACGAAGGGCAGATAGGCCACCTGTCCGGCGAACGGCTTGGGCAGCAGGTAGTTGGTGTGCAGATCGCGGACGGACAAGAAGATGTTGGCCATCTCGCGGTGGAACAGCCACTCCGGTCCCATCGTGGTCGGTGTCTGCCGGGTCAGCTGGGTCCGCAGCAGCCGCAGCCGCTGGACCGGGTTGACCGCGTGCATGGCCATCTTCAGCGGCAGGTGGACGTAGTTCTGCTCCAGCAGGACCAGCGCCTGCTCCACGATCAGCTTCCGCTCCGGCAGGGTGAGCGT
>JBMDXL010000631.1:0-2040 GCA_048594465.1 Microlunatus sp.
GTGGCCGACTCCTTCGCCGCCGAGCACGTGCAGGTGCTGACCGCGAACCCGCGCCAGGCGCTGGACAGGATGCGGGACTTCGGGGCCCTGTTCCTGGGCGAGAACACCTGCGTCTCGTACGGCGACAAGGTGATCGGCACCAACCACGTGCTGCCCACCCTCGGCGCGGCCCGCTACACCGGGGGTCTGTGGGTCGGGAAGTACCTCAAGACCGTGACCTACCAGGAGGTCACCGACGCCGCCTCCAGCGCCGAGCTCGGCCGGGTCTGCGGACGGGCGTCCCGGGTGGAGCTGTTCGAGGGTCACGCCCGGTCCGGTGACGTCCGCGCCTGGAAGCTCGAGGGCGACCGGCACGACTGGATCGACGCCGCCCTGGCGTCTGCAACTACGGCCGGCTGACGGCGGACAGCCCGATGACGGACGAGAGGGACGTCGGCCCGGGTGGACCGCTGACCGGACGGACCGCCCTGGTCACCGGGGGCGGCACCGGTCTCGGCGCGGCAATCACCCGGGCCCTGCACGCCGCGGGCGCCGCGGTGGTGATCACCGGCCGCCGGTCGGAGCCGCTGGCTGCGTTGAGCGCCGAGCTCGAGCGCGTCGAGGGGATCGTCTGCGACGTGGCCGACCCCGCGTCGGTGGACCGGCTCGCGGCCGACCTGGCCGACCGGGAGATCTCGGTGCTGGTCAACAACGCCGGCATCGCCGGTCCGGTCGCGCCCCTCACCGAGATCGACGTGGAGGCCTGGGACGAGGTGTTCGCCACCAACGTCCGCGGGGTCTTCCTGGTCTGCCGGGCCTTCCTGCCGGCCATGGTGGCGCGCGGCGCCGGCGACGTGATCAACCTGGCGTCGGTGTCGGGCAAGCGCCCGCTGGTCCGCCGGACGCCCTACTGCGCGTCCAAGATGGCGGTCATCGGACTCACCTCGACCCTGGCCTTCGAGGTGGGCCCGGCCGGGGTCAACGTCAACAGCCTGTCCCCCGGACCGGTGGACGGACCGCGGATGGACCGCAACTTCCGGCTGGAGGCCGAGCGGTCCGGAGGCACGTACGACGAGGCGGTGGACAGCTTCGTCTCCCGGGCCGCTCTGGGCCGGATGGTGACCGAGACCGAGGTCGGGGCGGCCGTGCTGGCCATGCTCGCGATGCCCGGGCTCTGTGGCGCCGACATCGACCTGTCGGCGGGAATGGTGGCGTGATGACTGGCTCCCGATCGTCCCTACGCACCCGCGCCCTGAGCGGTGAGAAGCTGCTCGGCGTCCTGCTGCGGATGCCCGCCGAGGAGCTGGTGGAGATGGTGGCGGTGAGCGGCTTCGACTTCGTGCTGATCGACTGCGAGCACGGGCCCGCCGACCTGGTCCCGCTGCGGCAGCACATCGCGGCGGCCCAGCTGCACGGCGTGGAGGTGCTGGTCCGGATCGGCTCGCACGAGCCCGCCCTGGCCCTGCGCGCCCTCGACCAGGGCGCCACCGGCATCGTGGCCCCGCACGTCGACGACGCCGCCACCGCACGGGCCCTGGTCGACTCGGTCCACTACCCGCCACTGGGTCAGCGGGGCTTCGCCACCTACTCCCGCGCCGGTCGCTTCGGGCTGGTCGACCCGGTCGCGCACCGGGAGCGCTATCGCGACGAGACGCTCGTCTTCGGGATGATCGAGTCGCCCGCCGGGGTGGCCGCCGCCGCCGAGGTGCTCGCCGTGCCCGGGCTGGACGGGACCATGATCGGCACCGCCGACCTCGGGGCCTCCCGCACAGACACCGACCCGCCGGTCGCCGACCTGGTCGCCCGGGTCCACGAGGTGCTGGCCGCCGGACCGTCGCTCCGGATGGACATCGTCACCGGTCCGGAGCGGGCCACCGCCGCCTTCGCGGCCGGAGCGGACCTGGTCGTCTACAACCTGGCCCACACGCTGATGGGCCACCTGGCCGACCTCCGGGCCGCCCACCCCACCCGCTGACCCGCCCGCCACATCGCTGACGCACTCCTCCGTGCTGTCACGCGGGCGTTGCTACCCGTGCGTGAGCGTACGGAGGAGTGCGTCAG
>JBMDXL010000632.1:0-2882 GCA_048594465.1 Microlunatus sp.
GAGCTCAGAGGCTCGCGACGTCGGGGATCGGAGCGGTTCGGCCCCAGATCCGCCGCAGCTGGGACACGTGGTCGGCGAAGTCCGCCACCATGTCGAGCTCGCCGTGGCCGGCCAGCCACTGCAGCTGGAGCCCGTCCATCACCGCGACGGTGAGCCGGGCGACGGTCGCCGCCGGCACGTCGGACCGCATCGTCTGGTCCGCGACGCCGGCCTCGATCGCCGTTGTCAGGGTGCGTTCGGTGTCGCTGTAGTGGTGGCGGATCCAGCCGTGCGCCGGGTGCTCGGGGTCCAGCGCCTCGGCGCTCAGGGTCACGAACATCCGGACCAGCTGCGGGTGCGCGGCGTTGTGCCGGACCAGCTCGAGCAGGCCGTCGAACGCTGCCCAGCCCAGCAGGGCCTCGCCGTCGGCGTCCTCCAGCAGCCGGGTGTCGAGCTCGCGGCGGTGGTCGATCACCGCGATCAGCAGGTCCTGCTTGGTGGGGAAGTGGTGGAGCAGCCCGGACTGGCTGATGCCGGCCCGGGCTGCTACCTGAGCGATCGAGGTCCCGCGGTAGCCCTTCTCCGCCATCAGGGCGAAGGCGATGCCCAGGATCCGGGCACGGGCCTCGTCCCCGGCCACGCTCGAGCGGTCGGTGCGCGTGCGCCGGTGCCGACGGGGGGCAGGGGACGTGCGGGCCTCGTCGCTCGACGTCACGGCCGAGGTGCCTTGTGCTCCACGAACGAGCGCACCTTGGCCAGCCGGCGGGAGTCCGTGCGCTCGCCGTAGGTCCGGTCCCAGGTGATCGGCACCACGGTGATGTGGCCCCGCTGGATCCAGGTCACGTCCGCGTCGCGCTTGGTCTCGGTGCAGTCCGGCAGTCCGGAGCAGGCGGCCAGAGCGATCTTGTAGCTGCCGTCCGGCTGGGCGACGTAGCCGTGGTACGCGTACGTCTGGTCCCCGACGCTGGCCCACACCGCCTTCTTGGCGGAAGCGCCCTCGGCCACGTTCGGGTAGTTGACGTTCAGAGCGAAGTCGTGCTGGTCCAGCAGCCTGGCCGTCCGCAGCCCGGCCAGGAACCTGGCCCCCCACTCGGCGGTGGCCCGGTAGTTGACCAGGGGGAACGTGGAGAAGTCGGCGGTGCCCGAGGAGCTGAAGGCCACGGCCGGGATCTCGTCCTCGATCGCGGCCACCGTCGCGCCGACCGTCCCGGAGTCGGTCACCGAGTTGGCCAGGTTGTTGCCCGAGTTGCTGCCGCTGACCACGAGGTCCGGTTCATCCCAGCCGGCCAGCGCGCGCAGGCCGCCGCGGGCGGCGAACTTGACGGTGTCCGATGGGGTGGCGCTCGCGCTGGTGGCGCTGCACGGGGCGGTGTCCAGGCACAGCCCGTACACCTGGCCCTTGGCCGGCGCGGTGGCGCAGTCGTTCGCGTACGCGGCCGGCAGGGTCTTGGTGCCCAGCCAGAAGGTGCCGCTGTTGGTCACCGCGGTGCCACGGCCGCTCTGCACCTGCCACGGGGCGATCACCACGACGTCGGCCCCGGCCGCGCACAGAGACCGGCGGATCTCGTACAGACCCAGGCCGTCGGAGTTGTTGGGACGTGCGGCCTGCATCGAGTCGTCGTTGGTGAGCAGGATCTTCAGACCGCGCAGCGACGACGAGGCGCTCTCGTGGGCCGAGGCGCTGGTGGCGCCGGTCAGGATCAGTCCGGCGGCGGCCACCAGGGCCAGCAGGTGGAGGGCCACCCGGCGGGCGGGGGACAGGGGACGGGACACGTACGACACTCCTTCGAGTCGACGGGTGGGGCGGACCGGGACGATCACTCCCCAGACCAACTGGTCGGTCGGGTGAACTCTCGTACGGGTCTCATCGGAAGGTCAACCCTGAGTGATCCACCTCACACTCTGGTGGCCTCGACGTCGTTGCTACGGTGTCGCCGTGCGGACCGGTGGTGGCCGGGCGACCGTCCGGCAGCGAGCGTGGGTGCTCCTCGCGCTGGTGGTGGTCGGCGGCCTGGGAGCCGGCTGCGGTGCGGCGGTCGATCCGGCGCCGAGGGTCCCCACTCCGGTGGCGTCCTCGGGCGGCACCTCGGTCGCGTACGAGGACGTCAGCTTCGTCCAGATGATGCTGGCCCACGACCGCCAGACCGTGCAGATCTGCGACCTGCTGCTGGCCAAGGACGGCGTCGATCCCGCGGTCCGGACGTTGGCCGCCCAGATGAGGACCGCCCGCGAGCCCGAGATCACCCGGCTCGCGAGCTGGTTGTCCGGCTGGGGGGTCGACGAGTCGCCGCTGGAGCACGAGCACGCCGGTCGAACGCACGGGCTGCTGCGGCCGGGGCAGCTGGCCACGTTCGCGCGGGCCGGCGGCCCGGCCGCCCAGGAGGCGTTCCTGGCGACGATGCTCAGCCACGACCGGGCCGCCCAGGAGATCGCGACGACGGTGCTCGCCGAGGGCTCCGACGCCGGGGTCCAGCGGCTCGCGCAGACCGCCCTCGCGACGGCTCGGACCGAGATCGGTGAGCTCGAGCGGCTGCTGCGCCGCTGATGTGGGTGGCGGTCGGCCGGGCCGGTACCCTGGCCCCGTCCCGAGCGGTGTCGCGTACGCCGGCGGGCCCGCCCCCATAGCTCAGGGGATAGAGCAAGGGTTTCCTAAACCCTGTGTCGCAGGTTCGAATCCTGCTGGGGGCGCCAGGCACGACACCTGGTCGGACCCGGTTTTCGGGAGTGATCAACGAAGACAGGGGCTCGTGTCCGGCCGCAGGCCGCAGAGGCATCCAGCCGGGCCACGTCCAGCTGATCCGACACGGCATCCAGGTCGTCCTCGACCAGCGATGCCAGACATCCAGGGTCATCGATGCATCCTCGTGGTCGAGCATCCGGTGGACGCTCGGCTCGGGAAGACG
>JBMDXL010000633.1:0-5347 GCA_048594465.1 Microlunatus sp.
TCGGCCTGGTCGGCATCGCCCTGCTGGTCCCGGCCGTCCGCCGGGTGCTCGGTGGCGCCCAGGGGCCCGCGCTGATCTCGGTGCTCAAGTCCAGCGGGACCGCCGAGCTCGCGTACGCCCTCGGGCTCGCCGTCGGCCTCCTCCTCGCCTGACTGGCCCCCCTCTCCAGGACCCACCTCTCGGAGTCGCTGGGTCAGGGGTGGGTGAAGGTGCCGGTCCGCAGGAACGAGGAGAGCGCGTCGGCGTACGGGGTCAGGTCCCAGCCGCGGTCGGCCACCCAGGCGTCGTCGTAGTAGGTGTGGGCGTAGCGCCGGCCGTCGTCGCAGATCAGGGTGACCACGCTCCCCCGTTCACCGGCCGCCACCATCTCGGCGATCAGCTGGACGGCCCCCCACAGGTTGGTGCCGGTGGAGCCGCCGACCTGCCGGTCCAGCAGCGCCGTGCCCCAGCGCATGGCCGCCACCGAGGCGGCGTCGGGCACGGCGATCATCCGGTCCACCAGCTCGGGCAGGAAGCTCGGTTCGACCCGCGGTCGACCGATCCCCTCGATCCGGGAGCCGGCGGCGGTCACCGTGCGGTCGCCGGTGGTCCAGGCCGGGTAGAAGGCGGAGCCCTCCGGGTCGACGACGCAGAGCCGGGTGGGGAACCGCTGGTAGCGCAGGTAGCGGCCGATGGTGGCGCTGGTGCCCCCGGTGCCGGCCCCGACCACCACCCAGCTCGGGACCGGATCCGGCTCCAGACGCAGCTGGTCGAACATGGACTCGGCGATGTTGTTGTTGCCCCGCCAGTCGGTGGCCCGTTCCGCGTACGTGAACTGGTCCAGGTAGTGCCCGCCGGACTCCTCGGCCAGCCGCTGCGCCTCGGCGTAGATGGTGGTCGGGTCGTCGACCAGGTGGCAGCGCCCGCCGTGGAAGCCGATCAGGGCGCACTTCTCGGCGACCACACTGGCCGGCATCACCGCCACGAACGGCAGCCCCAGCAAGCGGGCGAAGTAGGCCTCGCTGACCGCCGTCGAGCCCGACGACGCCTCCACCAGGGTGGTGTCCCGGCGGATCCAGTTGTTGCACAGGCCGTAGAGCACCAGCGACCGCGCCAGCCGGTGCTTGAGGCTGCCGGTCGGGTGCACCGACTCGTCCTTGAGGTAGAGCCGCACCCCCCACTCCGGGGGCAGCGGGAACACGTGCAGGTGGGTGTCGGAGGTGCGGTTGGCGTCCGCCTCGACCTGGGCGATGGCCCAGGCCTGCCACTCCCGGTCCGTCAGCGTCTCCGGCCCGTCGGCCGTGCCGATGTCGGGGCGCATCAGATGATCGGCGGGTGACCGGCCTGGGTCATCCGGGCCACCGTCCGCCAGCTCATCGGGCGCCGTACGCCGCACTCCTGCGTGAGACCGAGCTGGTAGCCACGCAACGTCTCCCGGAGGGCCGACCGCGTCCGCAGTCGTACGCCGCCGACCAGCACCCAGGACAGCACGTAGAGCAGACCGACCGGCAGCGGCAGGTTGCGACGGGCGAGCCAGACCCGGTTGCGGGCCTGGAAGCGGTAGAACTCGGGGTGCCGGGTCGGGGTGATGGCCGGGTGGAACACCTCGATGGCGCCGTCGTAGCGGACGTGCCAGCCACCGTCCCAGACTCGCCAGGCCAGCTCGATGCCCTCATGGGCGTACCAGAAGGGGGCGGGCCAGCCGTCGGCGTACGCGAACGCCTCGCGCCGCATCGCCACCGCGCCCTCCCAGACCGACATGGCCGGGCTGCTGCGACCCGGGTCGCTGGCCCGCAGCCGAGGCGTCCAGCGGCGGGGGGCGGGGCGTCCCTCCGGGTCCACCACCCGCGGCTGCACCAGCCCCAGGGTCGGGTCGGTCCGGAACAGCTCGGCCAGCTCGGCCAGCACGGTCGGGGTCGGCAACCGGGCGTCGTCGTCGAGGAAGAACAGCAGGTCGCCGCTGACCAGGGCGACACCGGCGTTGCGCCCGGCCGGGATGCCGAGGTTGGTGGGCAGGCCGTGGGCCCGGATCCCGTCCGGCAGTCCGGTGGGCTGCCAGCCGTTGCCGACCACCACGATGTCGAGGTCGACGTCCCGCTGCTCCAGCAGCGACTCCAGACCACGCTGCAGATCGGCGCGGCGCTTGCCCATGGTCAGCACCACCACGCCGTAGCGGGTGGGTGCCGCCGGCGCCGTCATCGCAGCCTCGGCGAGGCCAGCACGGCGGCCAGGTGACCGACCAGGGTGACCGCGGCGGCCACGCACAGACCGATCAGCAGCCACTCGGTCGCGACCCCGCCGAGCCACAGGTCGAGCACCGCCGCGACCAGGATGATCAGGGAGAGCTCCACGGAGTGGAAGACCCGGTGGAAGGGCACGAACCGGGCCGCCCGGCGGGCGGTGCGCAGCAGACCCTGGGTGGGTTTGCGGACCGCTTCGGTGTCCTGCATCTGGGGCAGACCGGCGTAGTGCCGGGAGACGTGCACCAGGTCGTTCTCCACCTTGTTCAGGCAGACCAGCAACCCGAGCAGCAGCCCGAGACTCACCCACACGTTGCCGAGCTCGAGCTCGCGGGCGGCCCGGATGCCCAGGGCCACGGAGATGCCGCACTCGGCCACGTAGTGCCCGACCCGGTCCAGGTAGACCCCCTTCGGCGAGGACGTCTGCCGCCAGCGCGCCACCTCCCCGTCGCAGCAGTCCAGCAGCATCTGCAGCTGGATCAGCACGACGGTGATGACCGCGCCGGCGAGGGTCCACCAGGCGGTGGAGAAGAAGGCGAGCGCCGTGCAGGCGATCATCAGCCAGGTCACGCCGTTGGCCGAGAACCCGGCCTTGAGCAGGATCCTGGTGAGATAGGGCGAGACGTCGCGGAGGTAGGCGCTGGCGACCCAGTGCTCGGCGCCGGCCCGGGTCCGCACACTCGGCGGCTGGGTGACCTCGCGCAGCTCGGCGATCGTCGGATCGACCGGACGACCGGTGGCTGGCGACCCCTCGAGCATCCGGCCACCCTAGTGCTTGCGGCCGCCGATCCGGCCGAGGCTGACGGTGCTCGGCGCGAACTCGTCGACGCGGTGGTCCGCGCTCGACGGCCCGCCTACTCTTGGGGAATGGCCCGCTATCTCCCGATCATCATCGTGGCGCTGCTGATGATCTACTGCGTGGTCGAGGTCGCCCAGGCCCAGCCGTACGCCGTCCGGCGGATGCCCCGCTGGCTGTGGGCCACCGTCGTGATCTGCGTGCCCCTGTTCGGCGCCCTGGCCTGGCTCTTCTTCGGTCGGCCCAACGCGGAGTCGCTGGGCACCCGCAAGCCGCGGACCCCGCCCCGCGCCCCCGACGACGACGTGGACTTCCTGCGCGGTCTGTAGGGGGTGTCAGTGTTTCGTCACTCGCTGCTCCGCTGCGCGCCGAATGGTCCTGACTTCCCTCGTCGGGCGCAGACGGTGAAGCGTTGTCTGCACCCTCCTCAGTCCAGACAGGACCGGGCGCTTCGCTGCGCGGTCGCTCGCGACGGGCTCGCTCGCTGACGCTCGCTCGATCAGGTGGCGCGGGTGCTGATCTCGGCTCGCCGACGATCGATGACCTCGGTGAGGGCTGCTTCGAAGCGCCGGGTGCTGGCGCCGTCGGCGGTGTCGCCGAAGTAGGACGTCGCCAGCGCGGCCAGCTCCGGACTCGGCTCCGGCAGCAGGGCGCTGAGGTCGCCGGCCCGGGACGCGGGGAGCGGGGACAGCGAGTCGAGCAGGCGGGACGCCGGGCGGTAGGCACCGGGCGCCGGTTCGGTGATCACCAGCGGCTTGCCGGTGGCCAACCAGTCGTACGCCACTGCTGACACGTCGGTGATGCAGTGGTCGGCGAACCGCCACTGCCAGCCGTACGGGCCGGTGTCGACCAGGTGCCGGTCACCGTCGGCGGCCAGGGCGGACCGGATCGCGGCGTCGGCGGCTCCGTGCGCGGCCGAGGCCCGGCCCGTCCGTGGGTGCGGTCGGTAGATGATCCGGACTCTCGCGTCGGCCCGCAGGGCGGCGATGATCGCGGCACCGTGGCTGACCAGCGAGCCGTAGCGGATGCTGGCTCGGTCACCCTCCCAGGTCGGTGCGTAGAGCACCCGCAGCCGCCCGTCGTCGGCCCAGTCGGGCGCCCCGGCCGACTCGTGATCGAGCTGCGGCCGGCCGACCTCGTGGATCCGGGCGTCGGCGTCGAAGTCGTAGAGCGCCCGGGCCAGGCGCTCCCGACCGGCCGGGCCCCCGATGAACGTCCAGTCGTAGGCCTTGTGCTGGTTGGAGACGCTGCCGCCCTTGTCGCTCTCACCGTGCCCGATCTGGATGTGCACGGGCTCGGGGAACCGGAGCATCCGGAAGTTCTGCTCCACCTGGTTGACGTAGAGCACGGCCACGATCCGGTGCCGCTCGACCAAGGCCTCCAGCTCGCCGCTGGCCCGGGCGAAGGCCACCGGCAGGGTGCTGGTGGCCAGCACCAGGCGACCGGTGTCGGGCCGGTCGACGATCACCACCACCGGCCGTCGCGTGGCCAGAGCCTCCAACGGCAGCCGCCACTGCTCGAACTGGTACGCGTTCTCCGGACCGACCGCGAAGAACAGCGCCACCGCGTCGTCGGGCACCGGCCCGTTCGCCGCCACCTCGCCCGCGAACCGGCCCGCGGTCAGCCGGTTGCCCAGCCTCTCGCGGACCAGGCGCGCCGAACCTCGCAGACCTGCCAGCTTCGCCACCGCGACCCTCAGACGCCCGTCCTCAGCTCACGCCGGGGTCGGGTCTGCCTTCTCGGCCGGCTCCGGCGGCAGCGCCTGCGCCTCACCGGCGTCCAGGGTCGACTCGGACCGGTCGAGACTCCACTCGGTGTGGAAGGTGCCCGGCTTGTCGACCCGGTGGTAGGTGTGCGCCCCGAAGAAGTCGCGCTGACCCTGGATCAGGGCAGCCGGCAACCGCTCGGCCCGGATGCCGTCGTAGTAGGCCAGCGAGGAGGAGAACGCCGGTGTCGGGATGCCGTTCTGGGCCGCCCCGGCCACCACCCGCCGCCAGGCCGGCAGGGCCGTGGAGATGGCGTCGGTGAAGTACTCGTCGGCGATCAGCAGGGCCAGGTCCGGGGTGCGTTCGTACGCCTCGGTGATCCGGTTCAGGAACCGGGCCCGGATGATGCAGCCGGCCCGCCAGATCTTGGCCATCGCGCCCGGGTCGATCGACCAGTCGTACTCCTTGCTGGCTGCCTGGATCTGCTGGAAGCCCTGCGCGTACGCCACGATCTTGGACGCGAACAGCGCCTGCTCGATGTCCGACTGCAGGTCGGCGCCACCGGCACCGGCGGTCGCGGACGGGCCGGGCAGGCCGGCGCCGGCCTCGCGCACCGACGCGCCGCC
>JBMDXL010000634.1:0-1557 GCA_048594465.1 Microlunatus sp.
GTGTCTGATCGACCCCATGACCCTGCGACTTCGTACGCCCACGGTCGACCAGCTGGGTGGGGTGGTGGCCACCCTGCGGGACTGGCAGGCGGAGGAGTCCCCGGTGCAGCTGCATCCGGGGGACCTCGGCTGGGCCTGGTCGCTCGGGGCCGACACCGTGGCCGCCGCCGTCCGCACCTGGCAGCGCGACGGTGAGCCGGTCGCCGTCGGCTTCCTGGACGGTCCCGGGGTGCTGCGGCTGACGGTCGCGCCGGGCCTGTGGCGGGACGAGGACCTGGCCCGCCGGCTGGTCGCCGATCTGACCCACCCGGCCGCCGGGGTGCTGCCCGCGGGGGAGGCGTCGGTCGAGGCCCCGAACGGCACCCTGGTGCAGGAGCTGTTGTCCGCGACCGGCTGGCGGCTCGGCGAGTCCTGGACGCCCCTGAGCCTGGACCTCACCGGCGCGGACCGCCCGGTCGAGGAGGGCGGACTGCGGGTCACGGTGGTCGAGCCCGGTCAGCAGAGCGTGTTCACCGCCGTCCACCGCTCGGCCTGGGGTAACCCGCGGTTCACCGACGCCCGCTGGGACGCGATGACCACCGGGCCGGCGTACGCCGACGCGCGGTGCCTGCTCGGCCACGACGAGCGGGGCGTGCCCGTCGCCGGGGTGACCGTCTGGTCGGCCGGACCCGGCAAGCCCGGTCTGCTGGAGCCGATGGGCGTCCACGCCGAGCACCGCGGTCGGGGTCACGGCGCGGCCATCTGCCGGGCGGCCGCGACCGTGCTGGCGGACCTCGGCGCCTCCAGTGCGCTGGTCTGCACCCCGAGCTCGCTCGCTCCGGCCGTCGCCACCTACCGGGCGGCCGGCTTCCGCCCCGGCCCGGAGCGGCGGGACCGGACCCGCGACGCCTGAACCCGCGACGGCCCTGGGTGCGGCGGTGATACTGGAGCGATGTTCCACCGCCATCCCGTGCTCAGCCTGCTGACCGGCGGGTACCTGGCCCTGGTCGCCTGGCTCACGCTGACCCCGCAGTCCTACGCCGCCGAGCGGATCTCGATCATCTACCGGGTGCTGGACGCGTTCCACCGGCGGGGCTACCTGCTCGGCATCGACGACAGCCGTCTCGAGTTCGGGGCCAACATCGCCTTGTTCGTCCCGGTCGGGATGTTCCTGCTGCTGCTCTTCGGCCAGCGGCTCTGGTGGCTCGCGCTGGGCGCCTCGTTCGCGATGACCACGGCGATCGAGGCGGTCCAGCGGGTCATCCCCGGCCGCGTCTCGGACGAACGGGACCTGCTCGCCAACGGCACCGGCGCGGTGATCGGGGTGCTGGTCGCCCTGGTCCTGACCACGCCCGCAGCGCTGCGCCGACGACGCCGGCGCCGGGCGGCCGCGGCCCGCGGTTCGCGCGTGGCGGCGGGCTGACCGGCATCGGTGCGCGGCCCGACCGCCGTCGGCGGCTGAGCCTGGCGCTGGTCTGGGCGGCGGCGTTCTCCGGTGGTCTCCACGCGCTGTCCAGCGCCTACTGGGCTCTGGGCGGGGACTGGCTGCTCCGTACGGTCGGGGCCTGGGCGGTGGAG
>JBMDXL010000635.1:0-3445 GCA_048594465.1 Microlunatus sp.
AGATGGCCGCGTCACGGACCGTGCCGGGCGACACCGCCCAGACGTTCGCCCGGGTGCTGCCGATGCCCCTGTCGGTGATCTTCACCCGCTGGCACGGGCCGCTGCCGCCGATCCGGTCCACCGACGGTCCGGAGCCGTGGCAGACCGCCGGTCAGCAGCGCCGGGTGGATCTGGTCGGACCCGGCTGGATGCGGGAGACGTTGCTCGAGGTGGTCCCACCGCAGCACTTCGCCTACCGGCTCGACCGGATCCACGGGCCGATGCGGGCACTCGTCGCCGGGGTGGAGGGCCGATGGGCCTTCGCCCCGGAGGGCGCGGGAACACGCGTCACCTGGTCGTGGCGGGTGACCGGTCGTCCGGCGACGCGCTGGCTCCTGCCCACCTTCGCCCGGCTCTGGCAGGGGTACGCGGCGAAGGTGCTGCACGACCTCGAGCAGGTGCTGACCGGTACACCGCCGACTGGTGGGTCGGCGAGCGTCCACTGACCGGCTTCGAGCGTGGTCAGGCGGTGTCGTGGTGCGCGGCGCTGGTGCGGCGAGCTCGGGCCACGAGCTGCTCCAGCGTGGCGAGGTAGTCCTCGAATTCAGAGCGACCTTCGGCAGTGAGGCGCACGACGGTCTGGCGGCGGAGCGCACGCTCCTTGCGCACGTCGACGTACCCGGCCTGCTCCAGAGCCGTGATCTGCTTCGACAGGGCCGAGTCACTGGTGCCGATGGTGTCGCGCAGGAACGTGAACGTGACCCACTCGGCGGGGGCCAGCAGCGAGCAGATGTTCAGCCTGGCGGGCGTGTGCAGGAACTCGTTGATCGCGCCGGAGCGGGAGTCGCCCGGTCCCACGGGGCTCACGGGCGGCGACTCGCCGCCCAGCGAGCCTGCACCGGTCGCGCCACAGCCACGATGACCACGCAGGCGAAGACCATCCCGATCGTCGCCGGAAGGGGCACGTCGTGAGCGCGCGCAACGGCCTGCCCGGCGATCACGGAACCCAGCACCAGGACGAAGGCCAGGACCAGGGCGGCCGTCCAGCCAGGCGAGGCCGGGTGGTTCCTCAGCCGGACCCCACGGCTCCAGGCCACGCCCATCCCGATCGCGGCGAACACGCCCCAGAGCCAGATCAGGTCGGCGTCGATCAGCGCGCCGAGCGCCAGAGCGCTGACGCAGATTCGCGCAGTGGTCGCACCGCTCCATCCGGTCGTGGCCTCGTCGACGGCCTGCCGGCGCCGTTCGGCTGCCGTGGCCAGGGTCTTCTCTGCCTCGTGGGCATCCATGGTGGGTGTCCTCTCGGGGTTCGCGTCACTTTCCTCTCAAGAAAGTAGCGCGTACTTGCCCGTCAGGCAAGTCTTGCCCGTGAGGCAACCCCCAGCTGCAGAGGCCAGGCAGAGCTCGATGGGGTCGCACCCGGTTCGCGTCGTCGCGTGACCGAGGTCAGCCGACGACTGACCAGGGACCGGATCCGGTCGGGCCCTCCTCCCGGCGCGCCCGGCGGCAGATCCGGTCGATGATCCGCTGGGCGTCGCCGGGCAGGATGGCCGGCTCATCGAGGAATCGGCGCGACTGGCAGAGCGCGTACAGGGCGTCCCAGAGCTCCTGCCACACCGGACGGCTCGAGAGGAGCTCGACCTGGTCGTCGGTGAGGGGGAACCGGTAGCGGCCGTCCCAGTGCCCCTGGGGCACCCAGAGCACGAACAGGTGCTGGCGCCCCCGCCGGACCACGACCGGGGGCCACCCGTGGTCCCGGACCTCGTACGCCAGCACGCCGACCTCCTCCTCAGCGGGCACGGCGAGGGTGACCGCTTTGGTGTGCTCGCCACTCACCAGGCTCGGACTCAGGACGATCGCCACCACCGTCCCGTCCAGCACCCGCAGGTGCGAGGGATACACGTTCGCCTCCGGGACCCGGGTGAACTCCCAGCGAGCCGAACGCGCGATGTCGGGGTCGTAGTCGTGCCTGAGGCGATCGGTGTAGTCCCCGACCTCGTAGTCGCTGCCCAGCGCCGCGATCACGGCGCGCACCGCAGGGTCGCTCGTGGGCTCGCCAAGTGCCGCCGCGAAGAACTCCACCGGTCTCGCCGCGGGCACGAACTGCGTCACCCCACCATTGTCCGGTCCGGCGAGGACCGGTGCAGGTCTGACTGCTGGCTCGTGCCCGTCGTCGGAGACCAGCCAGCACTTTGTGGCCGGGCGCTCTCAGATCGCCGAGGACGCGCGGAAGTGTCCGCTCAGCAGGGGCGACGGCATCGGCGGGCGGCCCGGTGCAGCTCGAACAGCTCCAGGAGCTCTGCGCCCTCCCCGGGGTTCAGTGCTTCCACCCGAGCGATGACTGCTCGACGATCGCCGGCGTCGAGGAGGCGCTCGCACTCGTCGCAGGTGACGACGACACCGGGCAGCGCCACGGGGGCGTCCCCGGGCGCCGGGCCCAGGCGGCGGAACCATCGCCAGGCGGCGGCGTGGCAGAAGAGGCAGGACTGGACGCCCGCGGGGGCGGGCGGCAGAGACCCCTCAGGGCCGATGTCGCCGGACGGCGAGTCGCCGAAGCGGCCGAAGCGGCCGAAGCGGCCGAAGCTCACGGTCACCACGGGCCCATTCTGCGCGACGCCGACGTGTCGTCGCAGTACCGGAGGACCGCCGGCCGACCGGCCGCACGCCTGGACAACCGCGATCCCGTCTACTCGTCGCGGAGGACGATCAAGTGTCGACCGTCGGCGGCCCGCCACAGCTCGGCCCGGTAACCACTGAGCTGGTACGACACTGACGGCTCGACGTCCTCGAACAACGGCTCGATGCGTCGCCAGAGTCGCTCCGACTCCGGAGGGCCGACCCAGGCCAGCACCCCGGCCCCACAGCCGATCTCCACGACCTCGAGCTCACCCCGCGTCACCAACCTCTCGACCTCCACCGGCGTCAGCGAGTCAACGCGAACGAACTCTGTGCCGTCACCGGCGAAGAGGCGGGAGGGCCCGCTGCTCTCCCAGTGCCACCGCGGACGTCCGCCGGTGCCGGCCACGTCGGTCATGGGGTCTCCACCAGAGCGCCGTTGGCCCGCAGCATGGTCTCTGCGTCGCGCAGGCCCTTCCAGTTCTCGCCGTCCCCGTCGATGCCGGTGCAGTCCTGGCGACCGATCCGCATCGAGAAGTAGGCCGCCTGCACCGCCGCCCGATAGCGCGTGAACGCGCCGAGATGGGTGGTCAGCTCCTGCACCGGAGCTGGAGCGTGTCTCAGGTACGACCTCCAGAAGGGTCCGGCGGCAGCTCGACCGCCCAGATACATCACGGCCGAGGCCACGTCGTACAGCACCGGACCCTCGACGGCGGCGCTCCAGTCGATCACCGCGACCCGATCGGAGTCGGGCTGCCGCAGGAAGGCTCCGGTCTCGGGATCGCCGTGCAGGATGCTCCAGGTGAGCGGGGGCAGACCGCGGTGCTCCTGGATCACGCGGTCGACCGAC
>JBMDXL010000636.1:0-5330 GCA_048594465.1 Microlunatus sp.
GCGTACGTCGAGTGCGAGGTCGGCGAGGGTGACAGCGCCGCGGTGCTGTGGGGCGTCGGGATGGACGCCAACATCGTCACCGCCTCGCTCAAGGCCGTGGCCTCGGCGGTCTGCCGCGCCGGCGCCTGACCCCTGGGGACGGATCGGCTCGCGTCCTGTCCGTGCGGTGCCGATCGGGTCACGAGCGGGGTGTCAGCGCTTCGGGCGATCCTCGAAGAACTGCCACATCAACGCGGTCGCGTCGATCTCCTGGGTCGTCGGCCCCAGCGGGCTGAGATCCACCGAGGTGCCCGGCCAGGTGTGCCCGCCGTCGGTCACCCGGTGGTAGACGACGTCGGCGCGGTCGGCGCACCGGCTGGAGGTGAACCGCGTGACGTGCTCGCTCACGGTGGTCACCGCCGGACCGACCTGGCAGCGGTTGAGGCGCGCCCAGGTCTGGACGGCCAGGGAGACCGCGTAACCCCAGCGCAGGTCGCCGTTGCCGGGCAGCGGGTTCACGAAGTCCCCGGCGGCGACGACGTCGGACGGCTCGCAGGCCAGGGCCGAGGCCATCCGGCCACCCCCCGGAGAAGCCGGAGGCGTAGACGTGGTCGTCGTCGACGCAGCCGAGCCGTCCACTGTCCTGATCACCGTACGCAGGAACGCGACGTCGTCGCGGGCGTCGGCGGGCGGGAAGGCGCCGGCGGTCGTCGGCAGGCCGGGGACGGTCCAGGCCCAGCTGCCGTCGGGCAGCGGCGGGTTCGCCGGCGCGAGGGCGATGGCACCGGACGGGTGGGCCACCAGGAGCTTCTCCTGCCCGGCCAGCGTGGTCAGGTCGCTGGCGACGACGCCGAGGGCACGCAGGGCGAGCAGGCGCATGCGAACTCCGTCGTTCAGGGTTCTGCATCGCCGCGACCAGCCGATCCGTTCGTGAAGGCCACCTCACCGGGCCTGGGCACCGATCCTCGCTGCCGCCGGACGGGAGCGGCTCCGCTCACTAGGGTCGCCACGTGGTCAGATTGCTCCGTGTCGCCCTCGTCGTGCTGGTCCTGCTGGCGGGTCAGCTGATGGCGCGCCCGGCGGCCGCCGCCGTCGGCTCGGGGTGGCTGCACACCGACGGGTCCGTGATCAGGACCGCGGACGGGCGACCGTACGTGATCAAGGCCGTCGCCTGGTTCGGGATGGAGACCCCCGGCTGTGCGCCGCACGGGCTGTGGCAGATCGGGCTGGACGACGGTCTGGCCCGGATCGCCTCCTTCGGCTTCACCACGATCCGGCTCCCGTACGCCAGCGCCTGCCTGCACGGGACGACCACGACCGGTGTCGACGCCCGGGCGAATCCGGAGCTGGTGGACCTGACCCCGCTCGAGCTGATGGACCGGGTGGTGGCCCGGGCCCGGGCCCACGGGTTGACGGTGATCTTGGACCGGCACCGGCCGGACGCCTCGGCCCAGTCCCCGTTGTGGTACACCGAGCAGGTCTCCGAGCAGCAGTGGATCGACGACTGGCAGATGCTCGCCGGTCGCTACGCGGACGACCCCACGGTGATCGGTGTCGATCTCCACAACGAGCCGCACGGGGAGGCGTGCTGGGGCTGTGGTGATCACCGTCGGGACTGGGCTGCCGCCGCCACCCGGGCCGGCAACGCCGTGCTGGCGGTGAATCCTCGGCTCCTGGTGATCATCGAGGGCGTGGAGCGGCAGGGCGGTGGGGCCGCCACCTGGTGGGGTGGGGGACTGGCTGACGTGCGGTCTCACCCGATCCGGCTGGACGTGGAGGACCGGGTCGTCTACTCACCGCACGACTACCCGGCGTCGATCCACCCCCAACCCTGGTTCGCCGACCCGGCCTACCCGGCGAACCTCCCGCAGCAGTGGGACCGCACCTGGGGCTACCTGGTCAGGGAGGACATCGCCCCGGTCCTGGTGGGCGAGTTCGGCACCCGGCTGCAGACCACCTCCGACCGCCAGTGGCTGGCCGCGCTCGTGGACTACCTGGCCACCCACCGGATCAGCTTCGCCTACTGGTCCTTCAACCCGAACAGCGGCGACACCGGTGGTCTGGTGGCCGACGACTGGGTCACCCCGCAGCCGGAGAAGCTGGAGGCCCTGCGCCCGCTGCTGCAGCCGGCGGACCCCGCACCGACACCCGCGGCGACCAGCCCACCCGCGTCCCGCCCCACCCCGGTGCCGACCCCGCCGACGAGCGCCACCCCGACCGCACCCTCGGCCCCGACACCGTCCGCGAGCACCGCGGGCGACCTGACCGGGACGTGGCGACTGAGCTCGGCCTGGAGCGGCGGCTACGTCGCCGAGGTGACCCTGGAGTCCGACGCCGGCCGGACGGGGTGGTCGCTGAGCTACGCCGACCCGGCGGCCCTCGCGGTGGTGAACGCCTGGGGGATGAGCTGCCGGGTCGCGGCCGGTCGGGTCACCTGCACGGGCGCCGACTGGGCGGTCGAGGTGCCGCCCGGCGGTCGGCGGGTGGTGGGTCTGCAGGTGGAGACCGGCGGGCAGCCGCCGCACACCCCGTCCCTCGATCTGCGCTGACCGTCGGCGGCCAGGACGACGTCGGCTGTCGGAGCCGGGTCAGCTGTCGAAGCCGTTGGCCCTGGTCTTCTCCGGCGCATCGGGATCGAACAACCACTGCCGGAACACCGGGGTCAGGTCCACCGTCGTCCGGGTCTGCGCGGCCGCCATGAAGTCCTCGAGACTCCGGGCCCCACCACCCTGGGCCCAGCTGCGGACCAGGTCCGCGTACGCCCGGTCGCCCATCACGTTGCGCAGCGCCTGCAGGGCCATCGGGCCGCGGACGTACACGGTGTCGAAGAGCCGGGCCGGGCCCGGGTCGATCATGGTCACCCGCCAGAACCCGGGCTCGTTGCGGGTCCGCTCGAAGGTGGCGTCCAGCTCGGCGTCGGCCGAGCGGCCGCCCCGGCGCTCCACCACCTCCCAGTACGCCCACGACGCGAACGCCTCGTTGGTGAAGATGTCGTTCCACTGCAGCAGCGTCACGTGGTCGCCGAACCACATGTGGGCCAGCTCGTGCACGAGCAGCTCGTCGCCGAAGCGCTCGTCCATCAGCGAGCTGGCGTCGTAGACCGGCCGGGTGGCGGTCTCCAGACCGGCGAACCACAGCGAGGTGGCCGGCACGAAACCGCCGATCTCGCTGTACGGGTACGGACCCGCGAACGCCTCGATCTCCTTGATCAGCGCCGGGGTGCGGGCCAGCTGGTCGAACAGCGTCGCCCGGTCCGCCGCCGAGAAGCGGGTGCTGGCCGCGTAGACGTACGGGCGTCCGTCGGCCTCGCCCTCGCGCAGCTCGTAGTGCCCGATGGCCAGGAACGACGCGTACGTGGGCAGGGGCTCGCTGGTGACCCAGCGCCAGGTGTCGAAGTCGGCGTCCTGGGCGGTGTCCTTGCTGGCCAGCCGACCGACGCTGATCACCTGGTAGTCCTTCGGCACCCGCACCGACACGTCCAGCGTGGCCGGATCGGAGGGATGGTCGTTGGCCGGATACCACCAGGCCGACGACTCGGGCTCACCGGCCACCGTCCACTCGTCCTCGCCGCTGCGCCACGGCGGGTCCTCCAGACCCTCGCGCCGGAGCGCGCCCGGCTTGCCCGCGTACTCCACGGTGACCGTGAAGCTCGCGCCCGCGGCGATCGGCTGGGCCGGGGTGACCCGGAGGTCCTGGAAACCCTCGAGGTCGAAGGCCGCCGGCAGGTCGTCGACCCAGACCCGGCTGGTCGGCAGGGCCAGGTCGAGGTAGAAGGAGTCCAGCGCGGCCGTGGCCCGGGCCGCGACCACCGTCCGGCCGCTGAGCCGCTGCTGGGAGGGATCGAAGTCCACGGACACGGTGTAGCCGGTGGCGTCGTAGCCGCTGCTGCCGAAGTCGGGGAAGTAGGGGTCGCCGACCCCGTTGGCGCCGCCCTTCGCGTCGGTGGCCGGTCCTCCGCCGCGCGCCACCGCGGGTGGCCAGTCGCCCCGGTAGCGCAGCACCGCGATGCCGAACGGCAGGGCCAGGGCCGCCACCAGGAGCACCGCCAGGGCGGCAGCGATCGGGTAGACGTAGCCCGGCGGTCGGTACGCCGCGGGTGGCGACCAGTGCGCGGGCGGCTGGAAGCTCACCGCTCGGTTCCCACTGCTCGCGTCAGCACTCGCTTCTCACCGCTCGACGTGGGCGAGGGAGCGGAGACCCCGGTCGAGGTGCCAGACCAGGTACGCCGAGGTCAGTCCGCTCGCCTCCTTGGCCACCGCCGGGTCGACGTCCCGGGTGGCGACCCAGCGGCCCTCCAGCAGCGCGCCGAGCAGATCGAACGTGGCCGCGGACGGGCGGGCCGAGCCGGCGGGTCGGCAGCGCTCGCAGACCGCACCGCCGGTGGCGGGGGAGAAGGCCTGGTGCGGCCCGACCACACCGCAGCGCGCGCAGTGGCTGAACGAGGGGGCGTAACCGGCGATGGCCAGCGCGCGCAGGAAGTAGGAGTCCAGGATCATCGTGGCCGGCCGCGGCCCGTCACCGGTGCCGTTCCCCAGCGCCTTGAGCGCGCCGACGAGCAGCTGGTACTGCTGCACGGCCGGCTCGCCCACCTCGGGCACCAGCCGGTCCGCGGTCTCCAGCATGGCCTGGCCGGCGGTGTAGGACGGGTAGTCGTCGCAGAGCGGCTCCCCGAAGGCGTGCAGCGACTCGACCTGGGTGACCACGTCCAGGGTCCGGCCCTCGGCGAACTGGAGGTCGACGTGGGAGAAGGGCTCCAGCCGGGCCCCGAACTTCGACGAGGTGCGCCGCACCCCCTTGGCCACCGCGCGGACCTTGCCCCGGCCCCGGCTGAGCATCGTGATGATCCGGTCGGCCTCACCCAGCTTGTGGGTGCGCAGCACGACGGCTTCATCGCGGTAGGTCGGCACCTCGCTATTGTCGCTGACGTGGCCAAGGACACCCCCCGACGCGGCCGGACCGGCCCGCCCGCCCTGCCGACCCCGCACCCGAGCGGCGCCCGCCCCCCGGTGGTGCCGGCCGCCAAGCTCCCGCAGCACGTGGCCATCGTGATGGTCGGCAACGGCCGCTGGGCCAAGGCCCGCAACCTGCCCAGCACCGAGGGCCACCAACGCGGGGAGGACTCGCTGTTAGACGTGGTCGAGGGCGCCATCGAGGTCGGCGTGAAGTACCTGTCGGCGTACGCGTTCTCGACCGAGAACTGGAGCCGCTCACCCGACGAGGTGCGCTGGCTGATGGGCTTCAACCGCGACGTGATCCGGCGCCGACGCGACCAGATGGACGCCCTGGGGGTCCGGGTCCGCTGGGCCGGTCGCCGACCCCGGCTGTGGCGCAGCGTGATCGCCGAGCTGGAG
>JBMDXL010000637.1:0-3989 GCA_048594465.1 Microlunatus sp.
TCAGCGCGTGGCCATGGGTCGCGCGATCGTGCGTTCGCCCCAGGTCTTCCTGATGGACGAGCCGCTGTCCAACCTGGACGCCAAGCTGCGGGTGTCCACCCGTACGCAGATCGCGGCCCTGCAGACCCGGCTGGGTGTCACGACCGTGTACGTGACGCACGACCAGGTCGAGGCCATGACCATGGGTGACCGGGTCGCGGTGATGAAGGACGGCGTGCTGCAGCAGTGCGACACCCCGCTCAACCTGTACGACAGCCCGCGCAACCTGTTCGTCGCCGGCTTCATCGGCTCGCCCGCCATGAACCTGATGGAGGGCGACGTCGCCGAGGACGGCATCCACATCGGCGACTACGTCGTGCGCGTGCCGCGCGAGGTGCTGGCCAAGGCGTCGAACGAGAAGCGTCTCGTGCTGGGCATCCGGCCGGAGAACTTCTCGCTCGGTGAGGGCACCGACGGCATCGGCATCGACGTCGCCGTGGTCGAGGAGCTGGGTGCGGACGCCTTCGTGTACGGCACCGTGGCCGGTCTGCCGGACGAGGACAAGCTGACCGCTCAGCAGATCACCGCCCGCATCTCGTCTCGGAACCCACCCGAGCGCGGCTCCACCATCCGCCTGCGCATCGACCCGGAGCACGTGCACGTGTTCTCCCAGGCCGACGGTCGTCGCCTGTCGGAGAGCTACGCCCGGTAAGTCCTGACGACGAGGGGTTCTTCGTGACCAAAGGGGGCCACGAAGGACCCCTTCGTCGTCCCTGCACGAGAGTGAGAGGTCGTGCCCGGACCTGAGCAGTCCCGTCCGTCGTCGCCGAGCGGTGTGCCACGTTCGTGGAACCGGACCGACCCCGACGACGACCGGAGCCCGCGACTGGTGACGGTCGTCCCCTTCCTGTTCGGGGTGGCGATGCGGTCGCGGCTCCCGGGCACGGTGCTGGTCCGGCTGCTGAGCGATGTCGGCGCCTCCGAGAGCGCCGCCCGCAGCGTGCTGGCCCGCCTGCGGGGCGACGGGTCCGTGACCACCCACCGGCGCGGACGCACCTCGGACTACGAGCTGGCCGGTCTGGTGAGAGAGGCCTACCTGCGGGCCCGCGCGGTCGGCAACCCCGATCGGGTGCCCGCGCCGGCGGCGACCCCGCCCTGGACGGGGGAGTTCCACGGGTTGCTCTACGGGGTGCCGGAGCACCTGCGCTCCTACCGCGACCGACTGCGTCATGCCGCCCGGTTGTCCGGCTACGCCCCCCTGCGACCCGGTCTGATGGTCTCGGCCTGGGACGGGTGGTCCGCGCTGGCCCCGATCGTGGCCGACCTGCCCGAGGTGGTCACGCTCTATCCGGTCACCCTCCGACTGACCCCGGACGACGCGCGCCGGGCGGCCGCGGAGGCCTGGCGGCTGCCGGAGGTCGCGGCGGCCACCGACGAGCTGGTCGACCGGCTCGTCGCGGGGGCGGACACCACGCCCGCCGACGTCGGCCCGGCCGCGCTGCAGCGCTACGTGGAGCTCGCCCTGCCGGCCTACCTCTTCTTCGTCGGCATCCCGCAGCTGCCGGTGGAGCTGCTGCCGGACGGCTGGCCGGTGCCGCGGCTGGTGGCGGCGCTCGCCGCCGTACGCGACGGTCTCGGGGCGGCGGCCGAGGCCCACGTCGCTGCGGTGCTGACCGAGGCCGAACCGCTCCCGCCGGATCCGGTGTGACCGCAGAGATCTGATGCAGATCCGTTCACGGTCTGCGACACTGATGCCATGAGTAACTCGGTGGCCGTCACACCGCGGAGCACGCTGATCCGGACCGGCGTCGTCGCCTTCGTGACCGGGGCGACGATCATGATCCTGCTGCACGAGAGCAGCCACGCGGTGGCCGGTGCCCTGCTCGGTTACGGACCCACCCAGCTGCCGTTCGCAATCGACTACACCCCGGAGCCACCCGCCGCGGCGCGTGCGCTGACCGCGATCACCGGACCGGTGTTCAGCCTGGTCACCGGGTTCGGCCTCTACGCCGTCGACCGGGCGGTCCGACCGTTCCGTGCGCGACCGTACGCCCGGCTGGTCTGGTTGTGGACCGTGTTCGCCAGCCTGCAGGAGGGTTTCGGCTACTTCCTCATCGCCGGGATCGCGCCGGCCGGGGACACCGCGCAGGCCTTCACGCTCTGGGGTCTGCCCGTCGGGGCCTTCGTCGCGGCGAGTTTCGTCGGCGTCGGCGGCCTGTTCCTGACCGCCCGGCTGTTCGCGGACCCGGTGGTCGAGCTCAGCTCCTCGATCACCGACCGCCGGGCCCTCTCGGTCTGGCCCTGGCTCTACGGCACTCTCGGACTGGTGCTGCTGACGGGCCTGTACGTGCTGGTCGGTCCGCAGGTGGGTCCCGGCGACGTGGCCACGGTGATGGCCGGTGCCGTCGCCGTCGGGGTGTACGCGCCGATGTCGATGATGTTCCGCCGCGGTCAGGTCGGTGCCACCGAGTCGCCGCGGCTGCCCGCCCACCCCACGGCCGGGTACGTGCTGCTGGCGGCCCTGGTGGTGGTCAACCTGGTCCTCACCCGGGGCTGGCTCTGGGTCTGAGCCGAACCCCCGGACCCGTGGTGGGTGGGGGCTAGGCGATCCGGCGCCACCACGGCAGCGAGGTCAGCGTCACGGGGATCTCGATCGCGCTCGGTCCGCTGACCTCGGTCCCGTCGGCGGCGGCCCAGCGTCCGGGGGGCACCCGCACCGAACGCGTGTCGGCGCCGGGCTCGAGCACCGGCGCGACCAGCAGGTCCTCGCCCAGCAGGAACTGGTCGTGCACGTCGTCGTAGCCGCGGTGGTGGTAGGCCAGCGGGCGCAGGATCGGCTCGCCGGTGGCGGCGGCGTGCCGCACCAGGGCCAGCAGCTCGGGCAGCAGGGACTGCCGCAGCTCGACGGCCGATCGGACCGCCGCGAGGTGCTCGGCGTCGAGCACCCGCCAGGGCGCCATCGAGAACTGCATCATCGGGAACAGCGCCGAGCACTGGGCGAAGCGGACGAACAGCTCCTGGTCGACCTCGGCCCCCGCCACGACGTCGGCGACGTCGCCGCCGCCGATCATGTCGGGACAGTTGAAGACGGCCCCGATCAGCCCTTGGGCGATGGACTCGGGGATCAGCGACCCGAGACCGCCCGCCCCCCACCGGCAGGGCTTGTCGTGCAGCCGCTGGGCCAGCGGGCGGCCCCCCATCTTCCAGCAGGCCCGCAGCTCGTTGAAGGCGTACTCCGCGGCCAGGCCCGCCCACGCCTCGCACTGCCCGACCGGTCCGTTCCCCGCGCGGGTCCGGTCGTCCAGCCGGTAGTCCCGGAGATCACCGGCGTCCAGCTTGAACCCGTCCACCCCCAGCTCCTGCAGCGCCGCGAGCTCGCCGCGCAGCCAGTCCAGGGCGGCGGGGTCGGTCAGGTCGGGCACCGCGCTGTAGCCGTTCCACCACCGCCGGATCACGGGCTCGCCGTCGTCCCCGGTGATCAACCAGCCCTCGCGTACGGCGTGCCGGAAGCTGTCCCCGTCGGGGCTGAGGAAGGGCACCAGCCACACCATCACCGCGAACCCCCAGTCGTGCAGCTGGGTGATCATGGCCCGGGGGTCGGGGAACTGGACGCCGTCGAACTGCCAGGCGCCGTAGTCGCGGGACCAGCGGTCGTCGATCATCAGCAGACCGGGCGGGAAGCCGGCGTCGAGGATGCCGCGCGCGTACGCCAGCACCCGCTCCTGGGTGGGCCGGTACGGCATCTCCATCCAGGTGTTGTACTGCGGGGCGGTGAACATCTGCTCGGCCGGGAACGTCCCGCCGGCGGGGAAGTAGCGGCCCGCGACATCCCGGTGGGCGGTGGCCAGGGAGTCGCCGTCCCCGCCCTGGACGAGGTCGGACCCGGTGACGTCCAGACCGCCGGCGCCGTCGAACGCGAAGGTGAAGGGCTCCTCGGACCACACGTAGCGGCCGGCGCTGGAGACCAGCACCGGGGCGGACTGGTTGGCCCCGTCACCCGGCCGTTCGAG
>JBMDXL010000638.1:0-1576 GCA_048594465.1 Microlunatus sp.
CCCACGACGACGACGTCCCAGGACCGCTCCTCCTGCTCAGCCATCGACGATCCTGCGGCGTCGGGCCCACCAGCCGCGCATCCGGCGGACACCCCGTCGGACCCGACCGGCGACCAGGACGGCCAGCACGACGCCGACGAGCAGGACCACCGCCATCACCACCGCGGTGGGCACGGGGAACAGCACCGCCGCGACCGTCCCGCCGGTGACCGCCACGTCACCGGCCACCGAGGCGCCGACGTTGCTCACCGGTTCGGGGGAGGTGTTGATGGCCAGCCGCAGCGACGCCTTGACCAGGTGGCTGACCAGGGCGGTCAGCCCACCGACCGAGGCCAGGGTGATGGTGACCAGGTCGCCCTGCGCACCGCCCAGCAGCGCCCCGATCACCGCCCCGGCGATCGGCCGGATCACCGTCGAGACGGTGTCCCAGGCCGAGTCGAGCAGCGGGATCTTGTCGGCGACCAGCTCGATCACCGTCAGCACCGCCATCACGATCAGCACGTCGTCGCGCTGCAGCGCGGCCGGCACCTCGCCGAAGCCCGCGAACCGCCCCAGCAGGCCCAGCACCAGCGCGGTGGCGTAGGCGTTCACGCCGCTGGCCCAGCCACTGGTGAAGGCGAGCGGCAGCAGGTCCATCCGCCGAGGATAGAGGGGGCCACCGACGTCGCGGGCCCACCCCGGGCGCGGTACGGGGGCCGACGTCCGCGGCCACCGGGCTAGGGTCGGCGCCCATGAGAACCGCCGTGACCGGGTCGATCGCCATGGACCATCTGATGAGCTTCTCCGGGCGGTTCGCCGAGTCGCTGGTCGTCGAGCAGCTGGACAAGATCTCGCTGTCGTTCCTGGTCGACGACCTGCAGATCCGCCGGGGCGGGGTGGCCCCCAACATCTGCTTCGGGATGGCCGCGCTGGGGCTCGACCCGCTGCTGGTCGGGTCGGTGGGGGAGGACTTCGCCGACTACCGGGCCTGGCTCGACCGGCACGGCGTGCTGACCTGGCCGATCCACGTGTCGCAGACCCGCCACACCGCGCGGTTCGTGTGCACCACCGACGACGACCACGCCCAGATCGCCTCCTTCTACGCCGGCGCGATGAGCGAGGCCTCGCAGATCGAGCTGAAGCCGGTCGCCGACCGGGTGGGAGGGCTGGACCTGGTGGTGATCTCACCCAACGACCCGGTGGCCATGCAGCGTCACACCGACGAGTGCCGGACCCGTGGCTACGCCTTCGTGGCCGATCCGTCGCAGCAGATCGCGTGGATGAACGGCCCGCAGATCGCCAAGCTGATCGACGGGGCGGCCTACCTGTTCTCCAACGAGTACGAGGACTCGTTGATCAGCCAGAAGACCGGCTGGTCGCACGACGAGATCTGCGACCGGGTGGGTGTCCGCGTGATCACCCGCGGCCGGGACGGGGCCACGGTGGAAGGGCGTCACGCCGACGGCACGCCGATCGACCGGATCCACGTCCCGATCGCCCGGGAGGCCGCCCGGGTCGACCCCACCGGGGTCGGCGACGCGTTCCGGGCCGGCTTCCTGTCCGGGCTGTCGTGGGGCGTCGGACTGGAGCGCTGTGC
>JBMDXL010000639.1:0-5324 GCA_048594465.1 Microlunatus sp.
GGGCAAGGACCCCGAGGTCCTGGTCATCCACCGCGAGCGCTACCGGGACTGGACCCTGCCCAAGGGCAAGGTCGAGGCGGGCGAGTCCGTGGTGGCGGCGGCGGCCCGCGAGGTCCGGGAGGAGACGGGGGTGACGATCCGCCTCCAGTCCCCGCTCGACACCGTGCTCTACCCGCTGAGCTCCGGGGCGACCAAGGAGGTCCGCTACTGGACCGGATCGCCGCTGGAGGTGACCAAGCGGGCCCCCGACGACGAGGTCGACGTGGTGTCCTGGCTGCCCTTCAAGGCGGCGCTGCACCGGCTGAGCTTCGACCACGACAAGGAGCTGGTCCGCCAGCACCTGGACCAGCCGCCGACCACGACGCTGATCCTCGTCCGGCACGGCAAGGCGATGGAGCGCAAGGACTGGTCGAAGAAGGACACGCTCCGGCCGCTCGGGGCGCGCGGCCGCAAGCAGGCCCGGCAGCTGGTGCCCTTCCTGGCCGCGTACGGGATCGAGAACCTGATCAGCTCGACCTCCAGCCGGTGCCTGAGCACCCTGGAGCCGTACGCGGCCGCCGCCAAGATCGGGATCGAGACGCACGACACCCTGACCGAGGAGATCGGCACCTCCGACCCCGACGGCGTGGTCCGGCTGGTCGGCGAGATCCGGGAGGGTGTGGTGGCCGGGGGGCTGCCGACCGCGATCTGCGTCCACCGCCCGGTGCTGCCCTCGATCCTGGAGGCCCTCGACCTCGCCCCCGCCACCCTGGCCACGGGTGAGATGCTCATCACCCACCTGACCGCGGACGACGTCCACGCGATCGAGCGCTACCGCCCCCAGGCGTGAACTCCGGACGCACCAGGGGCGAGTGCGGGAGATCCTGAGCGCGAGCGGCCGGGCACAGGGGCGGTCGCAGCGAGTGCGGGAAACACCGTTCAACTGTTGTTCATTCAACGATCCCCGATCGGACAGAAAGCCTGCTTAGCGTCCGGCCACGGAGCCACCGTGGCTCCCATGCTCACCAGACTGAGTCAGAGTCTGACAAGGGGAACGAGTGAAGATCTCTCGCAAGGGCGCCGTCCTGGCGCTCGCCACTGCCACCGTCCTGGCGATGTCCTCCTGCGCGGCCAACGAGGGCGGCGCCGCCCCGGGTGGGTCGACCGAGTCGGGCGCCAGCCTCACGGGCACCCTGACCGGCATCGGAGCGTCCTCCGCCGCCACCGCCCAGGAGACCTGGGCCGCCAGCTTCCAGACCAAGAACCCCGACGTGACGGTCAACTACTCCCCGGACGGCTCGGGAGCCGGCCGCGAGGCCTTCGCCGGGGGCGGCGCCGACTTCGCCGGCTCGGACCGGGCCATGAAGCCCGAGGAGATCACCGCCGAGGCGCTGTCCAAGTCGCGCTGCGACGCCAGCCAGACCGCCATCAACCTGCCGATCTACATCAGCCCGATCGCGGTCATCTACAACGTCGAGGGCGTCAGCGACCTGAAGCTGGACGCCAGCACCCTGGCCAGCATCTTCGCCGGCAAGATCACCAAGTGGAACGACCCGGCCATCACGGCGCTGAACGACGGCGCCACGCTGCCGGACCTCGCCATCACCGCCGTGCACCGCGCGGACGACTCGGGCACCACGGAGAACTTCACCGAGTACCTGCACGAGGCCGCGCCGAAGGTGTGGACCTCCGAGCCGGACGGCGAGTGGCCGCTCCCGGGTGGCGAGGCCGCCCCGCAGACCTCCGGTGTGGTCGACACGGTGACCAACGGCAAGGGCACCATCGGCTACGCCGACGCCTCCAAGGCCGGCGAGCTGGGTGTGGCCCAGGTCAAGGTGGGCGACAAGTTCCAGAAGCCGACCGCCGAGGCCGCGGCCGCCATCGTCGACGCCTCCGAGCGGGTCACCGGTGACGGTCGCTCCGCGAACGACTGGACGATCGAGCTCAACCGGACCGCCGAGGGCGACGTCTACCCGATCGTCCTGCTCTCGTATGCCCTCGCCTGCCAGACGTACAAGGACCCGGCGACCGCCGAGCTGGTCAAGTCCTACCTGAGCTACGTCGCCTCGGCGACCGGTCAGCAGGACGCGGTCAAGACCGCCAAGATGGCGCCGCTGTCGTCGAAGCTGTCGGCCGACGTCGAGGCCGCGGCCGCGACGATCTCCTGATCTCGTTCGCACCGTCGGTCGCGGCCCGTCGCCGCGGACCGTGACCGACGGTGCGCTCGATCCACCCTCTGGACCGGAGAGACCATGACGCAGCTCAAGCCCGACCGGGCCACCACCCCCACCGACGGCCGCCGGCCCGTACCCTCTGACCAGAGGAACACCGGCGGAGGGGGCACCATCACCAACGGCACGGTCCGACGACTCGGGGATCGGGTCTTCCAGAGCCTGTCCACCGGGTCCGGCGCGCTGATCCTGATCATCCTGGCGCTGGTGGCGGCCTTCCTGCTCTGGCAGGGACTGCCCGCCCTCACCGCGCCGGCCGCCGACCTGCCGTACGGACCGTTCCCCCAGTTCGTGGCCCCGCTGATCGTCGGCACCGTCTGGGCCGCCACCCTGGCCCTGATCATGGGCGTACCGGTGGCCATCGCCATCGCGCTGTTCATCTCGCACTTCGCCCCCCGGCGCCTCGCCGCCGGTCTGGGCTACGTGATCGACCTGCTGGCCGCCGTCCCCTCGGTGGTCTACGGCCTGTGGGGCATCGGCGTGCTGGCTCCGGCCCTGCAGCCCGTGTTCGTCTGGCTGACCCAGAACCTGGGTTTCATTCCGTTCTTCGCCGGCACGGCGTCAGGCACCGGTCGCACCATCCTGACCGTGGCCGTCGTGCTGGCGGTGATGATCCTGCCGATCGTCACCGCCCTGAGCCGGGAGGTCTTCCTGCAGGTCCCGCGCCTGCACGAGGAGGCCGCCCTGGCCCTCGGCGCCACCCGCTGGGAGATGATCCGGATGGCCGTGCTGCCCTTCGCCCGTCCCGGCATCGTGTCCGCCGCCATGCTCGGTCTCGGCCGGGCCCTGGGCGAGACGATGGCCGTGGCCATGGTCCTGTCGCCCTCGGCGATCGTCTCCTTCGCCCTGCTCACCTCGCAGAACCCCAGCACGATCGCCGCCAACATCGCCCTCAGCTTCCCCGAGTCGTACGGCCTCGGCGTGAACCAGCTGATCGCCACCGGTCTGGTGCTGTTCGTGATCACCCTCGGCGTGAACATGGCCGCCCGGGCGATCGTCAACCGGCGCAAAGAGTTCTCGGGAGCCAACTGATGACCACCACCACTCCCACCCTGGCCCCGGTCCGGCTGACCGCCGGTCGGCTGCCGTCCTGGACGACGGGTGTCGTCCTCACCCTGGCCCTGCTGGCCTCGGCCACGTTGTTCTTCACCACCGGGTCGCCCGGGCTGGTTCGCATCCTGGTGGTCGGCGCCCTGCTGTTCACCGCGGTGATGATGGTGGCCTCGCTCGCCGTCGAGGGCAGCCGCAAGGCGAAGGACCGCCTGGCCACCATCACGGTGACCAGCGCGTTCGCCCTGGCCCTGCTGCCGCTGGTCTCGCTGGTCATCTCCGTGATCCAGAAGGGTTCGACCCGTTTCGACCCGCAGTTCTTCACCTACTCGATGAGCAGCGTGGTGGGCGATGGCGGCGGCGCCGTGCACGCCATCACCGGCACCCTGTGGGTGACCGGTATCGCCACGCTGATCTCGGTGCCGATCGGCATCCTGGCCGCCATCTACCTGGTCGAGTACGGGACCGGTGCCCTGGCCCGCGCCATCACCTTCTTCGTGGACGTGATGACCGGCATCCCCTCGATCGTGGCCGGCCTGTTCGCGTACGCGCTGTTCGTCCTGTTCTTCGGTCCCGGCACCAAGTCGGGACTGGCCGGTGCGGTCGCGCTGACCGTGCTGATGATCCCGGTCGTGGTGCGCTCCATCGAGGAGCTGCTCAAGATCGTGCCCAACGAGCTGCGCGAGGCCTCGTACGCGCTCGGGGTGCCGAAGTGGCTGACCGTGGTCAAGGTCGTGCTGCCGACCGCGCTGGCCGGCATCGTCACCGGCGTCATGCTGGCCGTGGCCCGGGTGATCGGTGAGACCGCGCCGCTGCTGATCGCCGCCGGCTTCACCCAGAGCCTGAACAACAACCCGGTCAGCGGCCCGATGATGACCCTGCCGGTGTTCGTCTACCGGTCCTACATCGACCAGGGCAACCCCGCCTCGGCCTACCTGGAGCGCGCCTGGGCCGGCGCCCTCACCCTGATCCTGATCGTGATGGTGCTGAACCTCGCGGGGCGTCTGGTCGCGGCCAGATTCGCACCCAAGGGCGGGCACTGACCATGACCCCGAAAGGCAGCTGACCATGTCCAAGCGCATCGAGGTCTCCGACCTCAACGTCTACTACGGCGAGTTCAAGGCGGTCGAGGACGTCTCGCTGACCGTCGAGCCGCGGACGGTGATGGCCTTCATCGGCCCGTCCGGCTGCGGCAAGTCGACCTTCCTGCGGACCCTGAACCGCATGCACGAGGTGATCCCGAAGGCCTACGTGCAGGGCTCGGTCAAGCTCGACGGCGACGACCTGTACGGTCCCGGCGTCGACCCGGTCCGGGTGCGGCGCCAGGTCGGCATGGTCTTCCAGCGGCCCAACCCGTTCCCCACCATGTCGATCGCCGACAACGTGCTGGCCGGGGTCAAGCTCAACAACCAGCGGATGTCGACCACCAAGAGCAAGGAGCTGCTGGAGAGCTCGCTGCGCGGGGCGAACCTGTGGAACGAGGTCAAGGACCGGCTCGACAAGCCGGGCTCGGGACTGTCCGGCGGTCAGCAGCAGCGGCTCTGCATCGCCCGGGCCATCGCCGTGCAGCCCGAGGTGATCTTGATGGACGAGCCGTGCTCGGCGCTCGACCCGATCTCCACCCTGGCCATCGAGGACCTGATCGGTGAGCTCAAGGAGAACTACACCGTGGTCATCGTGACCCACAACATGCAGCAGGCCGCCCGGGTCAGCGACATGACCGCGTTCTTCAACCTCTCGGCGCAGGGCAAGCCGGGTCGTCTGATCGAGATGGGCTCCACGGACAAGATCTTCTCCAACCCCGACCAGAAGGCGACCGAGGACTACATCAGCGGCCGCTTCGGCTGATCCGCGCTGGGGCCGGTGTGGTCGGGCCGGGTCGGGCCCGGGTGCGTGCGTTGTCCGACCGCGGCCGGCTTCGGCACGGTCAAGGCTTCCCTGGGCGTGCGTTGTCCGACCACGGACGGCTTCCGCAGCTCCTGGAGGCCCGGGTGCGTGCGTTGTCCGACCCCCTACGTCGGCCGCCCCAACAGCCAGGCAGCCCGCGTCCTGCGTTCGCCGACC
>JBMDXL010000064.1:0-1627 GCA_048594465.1 Microlunatus sp.
GCACTACCGGACGGTCTCCAGGGCCGCGGCCGGCATCGCCCTGCCCGAGTGCTTCCTCGGTCTGCTGCCCGGCTGGGGCGGCACCTACCTGCTGCCCAACCTGATCGGACCCGACCACGCCGTCACGGTGATCATCGAGAACGCCCTGTCCCAGAACAGGATGCTCACCGGCCCACAGGTCGCCGAGCTCGGCATCGCCGACGCGATCTTCGACGGAGCGGACTTCCTGGCCGACGCCCTCGACTGGGCCGGGCGGATCCTGGCCGGAGAAGTCACGGTGTCCCGCTCCGAGCCGGACCGTGGGGCGGCGTGGGACGCAGCGGTCGAACGCGGCCGGAGGTTCGCCGACCAGAAGACGTCCGGGGCGGCCCCCGCGCCGTACCGGGCGCTGGAGCTGATCGCTGCCGCGAAGACCGCCGACCGGGCGACCGCGTACGCCGGCGAGGACCAGGGTCTGGCCGATCTGATCATGAGCGAGGAGCTGCGCTCCAGCTTGTACGCCTTCGACCTGGTCCAGCGCCGGGCCAAGAAGCCGGCCGGCGCGCCGGAGTCCTGGCTGGCCCGTCCGGTGAGCAAGGTGGGCGTCGTCGGGGCCGGGCTGATGGCGGGCCAGCTGGCGCTGCTCTTCCTGCGTCGGCTCGAGGTCCCGGTGATCATCTCCGACCTGGACGCCGAGCGGGTGACCAAGGGCATCGGCTACGTGCACGCCGAGATCGACAAGCTGCTGGGCAAGCGGCGGATCAGCTCCGACCAGGCCAACCGGTTCAAGGCCCTGATCAGCGGCACCACCGAGCACGCCGACTACGCGGACTGCGACTTCGTGATCGAGGCCGTGTTCGAGGAGCTGGCGGTCAAGCAGGAGGTGTTCGCCTCGCTGGAGAAGCACGTGTCGGCGGAGTGCCTGCTGGCCACCAACACGTCGTCGCTCTCGGTCTCGGAGATGGCGGCCGACCTCGCCCACCCGGAGCGGGTCGTCGGCTTCCACTTCTTCAACCCCGTCGCGGTGCTGCCGCTGCTCGAGGTGATCAGGGGCACCGCCACCGACGACGAGACCACCGCCACCGCCCTCAGCGTGGCGAAGTCGCTGAAGAAGAACGCCGTGCTGGTTGGTGATGCGCCGGCGTTCGTGGTCAACCGCCTGCTGATCCGCACCACCGCGGTGATCACCGCCGCCGTCGACGACGGCACCCCGGTCGAGGTCGCCGACGCCGCACTGCGCCCGCTCGGGCTGCCGATGCCCCCGTTCGTGCTGCTGCAGCTGGTCGGTCCGGCCGTCGCCCTGCACGTCACCGAGACCCTGAACGCGGCCTTCGGTGACCGCTACCCGGTGTCGACGAACCTGCAGGCCCTGGTCGCCGCCCGCCGGCCGGGCATCTACGACTTCTCAGCCGACGGGAAGCCGTACGTGTCGGAGGAGACCCGGTCGCTGATGACGGTGGGAGACTCCCCCAGCACCGCCGAGGAGCTGCGCGTCCGGGTCGAGGAGGCGCTGGCCGAGGAGATCGGGTTGATGCTGTCCGAGGGCGTGGTGGCCGCGCCGATGGACATCGACCTGTGCCTGATCCTCGGGGCCGGCTGGCCGTTCCACCTGGGTGGCATCACGCCCTACCTGGACCGGACCGGGGTG
>JBMDXL010000640.1:0-4274 GCA_048594465.1 Microlunatus sp.
GCGGTGGCCAGGTAGCCGACCAGGAAGGTCTGGATCAGTCCCGAGTTGCCGGCCTGACCGAAGCGGAGACCGAGGGCGAGGACGAAGGACTTGCCCTTGCGCTGGTGCAGCGCCGCCTCGATGGTGCTGGTGCCGGCCAGGCTCTGCTGCGCGGCCCGCTCGGCCAGCTGGGCCTTGGTCAGCGCCACCCCGTCGACGGTGTCGGCCCGGGCCTCGAAGACCGGGCTCTCCTTCATGGTGCGCCGGATCCAGATAGCCAGCACCAGCAGGATGAAGGAGGCCAGGAACGGGATCCGCCAGCCCCAGGAGAGCAGCTGCTCGTCGGTCAGCGAGGCGACCAGGATGGCCCACAGCGCCGTGGCGCCGAGGGTGCCGGAGTTGGTGCCGAGCGAGACCAGCGAGGCGACAAGCCCGCGGCGGTGCACCGGGGCCGACTCGGCCAGCATCACGGTGGCGCCGGCGATCTCGGCGCCGGCCCCGAAGCCCTGGGCGAGCCGCAGGGTGACCAGCAGGATCGGTGCCAGCAGACCCACCGACTGGTAGGTGGGCAGCGCCCCGATCAACGTGGTGGAGACCCCCATCAACGCGATGGTCAGGTAGAGCACCCGCTTGCGACCGATCCGGTCACCCATCCGGCCGAAGAAGATCGCCCCGCCCAGGCGAGCGACGTAGCCGACGCCGTACGTGGCCATGGCCGCGATCAGGCCGATGGCCGGGCTCACGTTGGGGAAGAAGATCTGGTTGAACACCAGGGCGGCGGCCAGCGAGTAGAGCTGGAAGTCCATGAACTCCATCGCGGTGCCGAGCCATCCGGACACGGCGACCCTGGCCAGGTCGGAGGTCGATCGGGTCGCGGTCGGGTCCTGCTGCGGGGGTGCGGCCGGCGTCTGGGCCATCGCGGTGCTCCTTTGCTCACGGTGCGGCGGACGCGACTGCTCGCTTCCGCACTAGTATGTAAGCACTGGTATGCAAGTATGTCAACGCTAGACTGCAGCCATTGACCGACGCCGGGACGAGCCCCCGCCCGCCCCGGCCGCCGCGCGGCACGGCCCGGGAACAGACGCTGGAGACCCTGCGGCGGGAGATCATCGCGCTCCACCTGCCGCCGGGCACCGCACTGTCGGAGAACGAGCTGGCCGCCGAGCTGGGGGTCAGCCGCACCCCGGTCCGGGAGAGCCTGATCGTGCTGCAGGGCGAGGGCCTGGTGCAGGTCTACCCCCAGGTCGGCACGTTCGTGTCGCTGGTCGATCCCGACCGGGTGGCCGAGGCCCAGTTCATCCGCGAGGCCATCGAGTGCTCGTCGCTCCAGTCCGTCACGCTGCCCGTCGAACCCGGCGACGCCGCCCTGCTGGCGGAGAACCTGCGGCAGCAGCGGCTGATCGCCGAGCGGAACGACACCGAGGCCTTCTTCGAGCTGGACGAGGAGTTCCACCGGACCCTGCTGCGGGTCGCCGGGCACGAGAGCGCCGGGCGGACCGTGACCGCCCAGAAGGCGCACCTGGACCGGGCCCGCCGGCTCAGTCTGGGCAACCTCCGACCGCTGACCGCCCTGGTCGCCCAGCACGGCAGCGTGGCCGACGCCCTCGTCGCCGGTGACCAGGGGGCCGCCGTGGCCAACCTGCGGGCTCACCTCCGTGACATCTTCGACGACGTGGTGGCCATCCGGGCCGCTCGGCCGGAGCTGTTCGACGACGGCGGCGGGGTCCGCCCCCGGCGGCCGCTGAACCAGCTCCGGTAGGGCTCTGGCCAGCTACTGGCCCTCGTTGGGTGGCGTTTGTCACCGACATCGGTGACGGAGCTCCACCCAGCCGTACGCTCGGAGCGTGAAGGCCCCGGCACTGCTGGTCGCGGCCGCCGCCGTGGTGTCGCTGACGGTGGCGGGCTGCTCGATGCTGCCGTTGCCGCCCCCGTCGACGCCGAGCGATGCCCCGCACGAGGGACCACCGGCCCGCACCCACTGGGAGCTGCGCCACCGGCTGCTGGACACCAAGGGGCTGCGGGTGGTGGGTCAGCAGCTCGACGCGGGTGGCGAGAGCAGCACCGTCCGCCTGACCGACGCGGCGACCGCGGTGACGCAGGACTGCTACGTGACGCTGTCCGTCCTCGGCGAGGGCGGCCCGGACCACAAGGTCGGCCAGCAGCTCACCACCACCTACGACGGACACCCGGCGGTCCGCGGCCGTCTGAGCGGCGGCGCCGAGTCGGACTACCTGATGTGGCAGCTCGACGACGACTCCTGGGTCGAGGTGTCCTGCGACGGGTCCGACCCGGAGACAGCCATCCAGCGGGTGGCGGCGGCGGTCGACCTGGAACCCACGCCGATCCTGATCCCGTTCGACGTCGAGCTGCCCGCCGACTACCGCGTGGCCGGGATCGTGGTCGATCTGGAGCGGCCCAGCGGACGCGTCTACGTGGGGCGCACGGGCCGGCAGCCGTGGTCACCGGAGGCCGAGCTCGACCTGGCGTACGGCTTCCCGGAGCTGTCCCCGGATCCGCCCGGCGAACCCACCACCCTGGGCGGGCGACCGGCCCGCGTGGACGACACGAAGACCCGTCCGGCGGTCTGGGTGCAGGACCAGGGGCGGTGGCTCTACGTCGGGATCACGGCCAGCGACACCGGCCCCTACCCGAACCGGCGGGCCGAGCTGCCGGCCATCCGGTCGATCGCGGAGTCCCTGTCCCCCGCCACCGACCTCGGCGACACCGCCACCTGGCTGGCCGCGGACGGGGTGTTCGGCTAGCCGTCCGTCACCACGGCCGCGCTAGCGTTTTGCGTCGTGACCACCTCCCCCGCCGCCGTGCTGCCCGATCTGACCGGCCGGACGGTGGTCGTCACCGGTCCGACCAGCGGCATCGGTCGGGCCACCGCCGCCGCCCTGGCCGGGAGGGGCGCCCGGGTGGTGCTCGCCGTCCGCAACCCGGCCAAGGGCGACGCGTTCGCCGCCGAGCTCCGTACGGGTCGGCCGGGCGCCGTGGTGGAGGTGCGGGTGCTGGACCTGGCCGACCTCTCCTCCGTCCGCGCCTTCGCCGCCGCCTGGACCGAGCCGATCGACGTGCTGCTCAACAACGCCGGCGTGATGGCGACGAAGCGGACCGAGACCGTCGACGGCTTCGAGCTGCAGCTGGGCACCAACCACCTCGGCCACTTCCTGCTGACCACGCTGCTGCTGCCCCAGATCACTAACCGGGTGGTGACGGTGTCGTCGGACGCGCACCGTTTCGGCCACCTCGACCTGACCGATCCCCACTGGCAGCACCGCCGCTACCGACCCTTCGGCGCCTACGGGCAGAGCAAGCTGGCCAACCTGCTGTTCACCCTCGAGCTGGACCGCCGGCTGCGGCCGAGCGGCCGGCGGGCGCTGGCCGTGCACCCGGGCTGGGTGCGGTCCGACCTCGGTCTCGGGCAGCACGGCTCGGTGGCGGCCCGGCTGTCCCAGGGTCTCGGCTCGGTGTTCGGCCAGAGCGCCGAGGACGGGGCCCGTCCGAGCCTGACCGCGGTGGTCACCGATCTCCCCGGTGGCAGCTACGTCGGACCGGACGGCCTGGGCGCCAACCGGGGCGTGCCCACCCTGCTCGGTCGCAGCCGCGAGGCGGCGGACACCGAGCTGGCCCGCCGGTTGTGGGCGTGGTCGGAGGAGCAGACCGGCTAGATCCCTCGGCTGGCGCCCGGTCAGGGGCGATCCTCAGAACAGAGTGCTGGCTCGTGCCCGTAGACGGGCAGCAGCCAGCACCGTGATCGTCAGCCGCGGGCCGAGGGGCCGCGATCAGGCGTGATGGGCGCCCTCGTGCGCGGCGTGCCCGACCGGCTCCAGCTGGAAGGTGCAGTGCCCCACGTCGAAGTGGTCGCCCAGGCACGCGCCGAGCCGGTCCAGCACCTCCCCGGAACGTCCCTCGACGAGGCACGCGTCGTCGACCACCACGTGCGCCGACAGCACCGGCACCCCGCTGGTGATGGTCCAGGCGTGCAGGTCGTGCACGTCGACCACCCCGGGGACCTCCCGGATGTGCTCGCGTACGGTCGCGAGATCCACCCCCTTGGGAGTCGCCTCCAGCAGCACGTCGACGACGTCGCGGAGCAGGGACCAGGCGCGCGGCAGGATCAGCACCACGATGGCCAGCGAGGCGATGGAGTCCACCCGGGTCCAGCCGGTGAGCAGGATGATCACCGCGGCCACCACCACGGCGGCCGAGCCCATCAGGTCGCCGAGACCCTCCAGGTAGGCACCGCGCAGGTTGAGGCTCTCGTCCTTGCCGCCGCGCAGGATCAGCAGCCC
>JBMDXL010000641.1:0-1872 GCA_048594465.1 Microlunatus sp.
TGGCGCACACGTCGTTGCGGTACTTCAACGTGGTCGGCTCCGGCACCCCGCAGCTGCGCGACACCAGCCCGCACAACCTGTTCCCGATCGTGTTCGACGCCTTGGTGGCGGGCACGACCCCGTTCATCAACGGTGACGACTACCCCACCGCCGACGGGACCTGTGTGCGTGACTACGTCCACGTCGCCGATCTGGCCACCTCGCACGTGGCCGCGGCCAAGGCCCTGGAGGCGGGGACGGCGCTGGAGCCGGTCTACAACCTCGGCAGCGGCGACGGGTTGTCGGTCCGCCAGATCCTGGAGGCGGTGGCCCGGGTGACCGGGATCGACTTCACCCCCGGGATCCAGCCCCGGCGGCCGGGCGACCCGGCCGTCATCGTCGCCGAGGGACGGCTGGCGGCCCGGGACCTGGACTGGAAGATGCGGCACAGCGTCGACGACATGGTCCGCTCCGCCTGGGAAGCCCGCGAAGCCGCCCAGTGACCTTCTATCGGTCTTGACTTATATAAGCAGGTCTGAATAGAGTCGGCGCATGGACGTCACCACGGACCCGCTCGTGCTGGTCGGCGCCACGGACCGCCGCGTCATCCCCACCGAGGTCGACGGCGCTCCGGCCCGGGTCGTCAGCGCGAGTCGGGTCTACGCCGCGGAGATCGCTGACCTCTGGGACGCCGTGACCTCCGCCGAGCGGCTGCCGCGCTGGTTCGCCCCGGTCAGCGGGGACCTCGAACACGGCGGGCGCTACCAGATCGAGGGCAACGCCGGGGGAGAGATCCGGACCTGTGAGCCGCCGCACCGGTTCTCCCTGACCTGGGAGGCGATGGGGGCCGTCAGCTGGCTCGCGGTCGAGCTGACCGAGGTCGCCGACGGCACCCGGCTGGAGCTGCGGCACACCCAGCACACGGACAACGACTTCTGGCGCCAGTTCGGTCCCGGCGCCACCGGGGTGGGCTGGGACCTCGCCCTGCTCGGACTCGGCCAGCATCTGGCCGGGGCGCCGGACGTGGACCCGGCTGCGGCGGAGGCATGGGCGCTCTCGGCGCACGGCAAGGCGTTCTCGACGGGCTGCGCCGACGGCTGGGCGGACGCCGACATCGCGGCCGGTGCGGACCCGGCGGTCGCGCGGGCGGCGGGGGAGGCCACCGGAGCCTTCTACCGGGGCGAGCCCGGCGAGCCGGTCTGAGCGTGCACGCCCTGGACGTGCTGGGTGAGCCCGTCCGCCGGCGGATCCTCGAGCTGCTCGGCGTGGGCGAGATGTCGGCCGGAGCCGTCGCCTCCGCTCTGACCAGCGAGCTCGGGCTGTCCCAGCCGGCGACCTCGCAGCATCTCAGGGTGCTGCGGGAGAGCGGTCTGGTGACGGTGCGCGCGGTGGGCACGTCCCGGCTCTACCGGGTCGACCGGGACCGGCTGGGTGAGGCGGTGGCCTGGCTCGATCAGTTCGCCGATCCGTGGCAGCAACCGCTGGACGCGCTGGGGACCGAGCTCGTGCGCGGGCGACGAGAGCGCCGCCGGGCGGCCGGTCCGAAGGCCGACTCGGGCCAGGGATCGACCACTCAGGCCGGCTGAACGCCGGTCCCGGCCAGATCAGGGTGCTTCCTGACCGATCCGCTCCCGCAGCACCGGCCAGGTGGCCGCGAACCCCGGATGCAGGTCGAGCTCGGTCACCTGCGAGGCGGGCACCCAGCGGAGCTCGACCGACTCCTCCTGGCCGACCAGCGCGACGGTGCCGATCAGCGTGGCCAGCACGGTGACATAGGCCCAGGCGCCGTGGTCGTCGACCAGCTCGCCGCCGAGCCGGACGTCGTCCGCCCCGATGCCGGTCTCCTCGCCGGCCTCCCGCAGGGCGCCCTGGGCGGGTGACTCGTGCGAGTCG
>JBMDXL010000642.1:0-2382 GCA_048594465.1 Microlunatus sp.
GGCCCGCTCGTAGACCGGGCAGACGTTGAGGCACGCGCTGCAGCGGATGCAGTTGAGCGCATCCCGGCCGTGGGCGTCGGACAGCACCGCGGTCCGGCCGTTGTCCCGCAGCACCAGGTGGAACTCCTGCGGACCGTCCCCGGGGGTGACTCCGGTCCACATCGACGTGTACGGGTTCATCCGCTCCCCGGTGGAGGACCGGGGCAGCAGCTGCAGGAACACCTCGAGATCGGTCCACCGGGGCACCAGCTTCTCGATCCCCATCACGGTGATCAGCGTCTCGGGCAGCGTCAGGCACATCCGGCCGTTGCCCTCGGACTCGACCACGCCGAGGGTGCCCGTCTCGGCGATGCCGAAGTTGGCGCCGCTGATCGCGACCCGGGCGGACAGGAACTTGCGCCGCAGGTGCTGCCGCGCGGCGGCCGCCAGCACGGCCGGCTCGTCGGTGAGATCGGGGTCGACGTCGGCCATCTCGCGCAGGAAGATCTCCCTGATCTCCGAGCGGTTCCGGTGGATGGCCGGGACCAGGATGTGCGACGGCTTGTCTTGCCCCAGCTGGACGATCAGCTCGGCCAGGTCGGTCTCGTAGGCCGCGATCCCCTGGCTCTCCAGGTGCTCGTTGAGCCCGATCTCCTGGGTGGCCATCGACTTGACCTTGACCACCTCGTCGGCCCCGGTGGCCCGGACCAGCCGGGTGACGATCTCGTTGGCCTCGGTCGCGTCGCGGGCCCAGTGCACGGTGCCACCGCGGGCCGTCACCTTCTCCTCCAGCTGGACCAGATAGGTCTGCAGATCGCCCATGGTGTGGCGCTTGAGCTGGCTGCCGGCTTCGCGCAACGCCTCCCAGCCCGCGACCTCGCCGACCACCTGGGCCCGCTTGGTCCGGATCGTCTGGGTCGCGTGGCCGAGGTTGGCCCGGAGCTGACCGTTGGCCAGCGCCCGGCGGGCCGCCACGGGGAACGTCTCGTCCCCGCGGAGGTTGCCCACGCCGCGGGGCGAGGTGGGCAGGGCAGGCATGCCCAGCAGCACCGGTTCACTCATGGGACCCCTCCAGCTCCGTCGGCGTCAGCGCCGGCAGGTCGTCCTTGGTCTGGGCGAGGATCTCGGCCAGGTGCAGCGTGCGGGTGCCGCTGCGCAGGCGGGTCAGACCGCCACCGATGTGCATCAGGCAGGAGGAGTCACCGGCGGAGCAGAACTCGGCCCCGGTGTCGAGCACGTTGCGCATCTTGTCGGCCAGCATGGCGGTCGAGGTGTCGGCGTTCTTCACCGCGAAGGTGCCCCCGAAACCGCAGCACTGGTCCGCCTCCGGCAGCTCCACCAGCCGCAGCGCCTCGACCTCGCGCAGCAGCTGGAGCGGCTTCTCCCCCACCCGCAGCATCCGCAGCGAGTGGCAGGTCGGGTGGTAGGTCACCGTGTGCGGGAAGTAGGCCCCGACGTCGGTGATCCCGAGCACGTCGACCAGCAGCTCCGACAGCTCGTACGTCCGGTGGCCCACCGCCTCGGCGTCCTCGGCCAGCGCGGCGCTGCCGTAGGTGGAGGCGACCAGGCTGTGCTGGTGGCGTACGGAGCCGACGCAGGAGCCCGACGGCGCCACGATCACGTCGTACGGCTCGAACGTGCGCACGTAGCGCTCGACCAGCGGCAACGCCTCCCGCTGGTAGCCGGTGTTGACGTGCATCTGACCGCAGCAGGTCTGCTGGTCGGGGAACACGACCTGGTGACCGAGACGCTCCAGCAGCCGGACGGTGGCCCGACCGACCTGCGGGAACATGGTGTCGGCCAGGCAGGTGACGAACAGCGCGATCCTCACGGGATCACCGGGACCATCCACGACAGGACCGTCGCCTGGAGGATGACCAGCACCGTGAAGCCGGCGAGCAGCAGCAGGCTCCACCCGATCAGCTTGCGGAAGATGTCACCCTCCTTGCCGCTCATCCCCACGGCGGCGGCCGCCACGGCCAGGTTCTGCGGGGACAGCATCTTGCCCAGCACGCCCGCCGAGGAGTTGGTGGTGGCCATCAGCACCGGCGACAGACCGATCTGGTTGGCCGCCGTCACCTGGAGCAGACCGAAGAGGGAGTTCGACGAGGTGTCGGAGCCGGTGATCGCGACGCCGAGCCAGCCCAGCACGGGAGAGAACACGACGAAGAGCATGCCAGCCGAGGCGAGGGCGTTGCCGAGGGTGGCGGTCTGTCCGGAGAGGTTCATCACGAAGGACAGACCCAGCACCGCCATCACGGTGACGATGGTGAAGCGCAGCTTGACCAGGGTGTCCCGGTAGGCGGTCAGCGCCGCCTTCAGCTTGATCCGGTAGAGGGCACAGGTGACCAGCCCGGCGAGCAGCAGCAGGGTGCCGGTGCCCTTGAGGTGGTCGAGCTTGAA
>JBMDXL010000643.1:0-3974 GCA_048594465.1 Microlunatus sp.
GCTCGGGTCGGCCGGGTGGCGCGACCCCGAGGTCCGGCCCACGGAGCGCAGCATCGAGGTCGGGGGCGCCACCTCGCCGGCCGAGGCCGCGGCCGGCGCCCTCGACGACGGACCCATCCGCGGGGTGCTGGACGGACGTCCCGAGGAGGTCCGCGAGCAGGTGCGGCAGGCGCTGACGACGGTGTTCGCGGCGTACGCCGACGGCGGCCGCGTCCTCCTGCCCGGCGGCTACCAGATCGTCACCGCCCGCCGCTGATCGCCCGCGGCTGACCTGTCGCCGGCGTCAGCCGGAGACCAGGTCCACGATCAGGTAGACGTCCAGCACCACGATCACGGCGGTGGCCAGACCGGCCACCGCGGTGGTGACCGGTCGGTTGACCAGCCGTCCCATCACCGCCCGGCGCGACGTGAGCAGCACCAGGGGCAGCAGGTTGAGGGGCAGACCGAACGACAGCACCACCTGGCTCAGCACCAGCGCGGTGGTCGGGTCGACGCCGGCCAGCAGGATGGCCAGCGGCGGCACCACGGCCAGCAGCCGGCGCAGCCACAACGAGATCGGTCGGGCCCAGAAGCCCTGCATGACCACCTGACCGGTGTAGATGCCGACGATGGTCGAGGACAGTCCAGAGGCGAGCAGGGCGAGACCGAAACCGACCGCCGCGACCTGACCGAGCACCTCCCCGATCGCCGCGTACGCCTCTCCCAACCCACCGGCCGCGGCGGTCGGCAGACGCGCGGCGATCAGCACCAGGGACACGTTGGCCAGCGCCGCCAGGGACATCGCCACGGCGATCGCCCGACGGGCCCGGGCGGCCGCCGCGAGCCGGGCCTCGTCGCCCGGGCGGCTGTCCTCCCGGGCCATCGCCGAGTGGAAGTGCAGCGCGTGCGGCATCACCGTGGCCCCGATGATGCCGACCGCCAGCAGGGCGGCCGAGCCGTCCAGCGGCTGCGGCACCAGGCCCCGGACGAGGGCGGGACCGTCGACGCCCGCGACGACCAGCTCGGCCACCAGCAGGGCGACGATCAGCCCGAACAGCGCCAGCAGGACCGGCCGGAACCCCTCGTACCCCCGGATCCGCAGAGCCAGCAGCACGAACCCGAAGACGGCCACGACGACCGCGCCCCAGACCATCGGGAGGCCGAACAGCAGGTAGAGCGCGAACGCCCCGCCGACCAGCTCGGCCAGGTCGGTCATGATCACCACCAGCTCGGCCTGCAGCCAGAGCAGCCGCCGCCACCGGCGTCCGTAGCGGTCGCGGCAGTTCTCGGCCAGACTGCGACCGGTGGCGATGCCGAGCTTGGCGGCCAGGTACTGCACCACCGAGGCCGTGGTGCTCGCCCCGATGACCACCCAGACCAGGGTGTAGCCGTGCTCGGCGCCCGCCGCCACGTTGACCGCGAAGTTCCCCGGGTCGACGTACGCGATCGCGGCCATCACGGCCAGCGCGAGGGTGCGCAGGCCCGCCCGCGGGATCATCCGTCGGTGCAGCATCGGCCCTCCTGTTCGGAGCGACACCGTACGGCACCGGCGCGGCGGCAGCGGACACGCGAGAGAATGGGTCGATGCAGCTCCAGGGGGTGGACGGCTCGGGGAGCGAGCGGTTCGCCCTCGCGCTGCCCCACGGCGCCGATCCGGGCGTGCTCGCCCACGATCTCGGCTACGTCGTGGAACGACCACTGGACGCCGGTCGCGACGCCGACGGGGAGCTGGTGCTGCGGTTCGCGGTGCGCCCGGTCGCCGGTGAGGCCCGGCCCGGTCAGCGCCCCGCCGGCCGCGACGCGGGGCTCACCCTGGGTCCGGACGAGCAGCCGGAGATCCGGCAGCGGGTGGCCGCGTACGCGGTCGTGGTGTCCTCCCGGGGCCTGCTGGCCACGCAGTACTCGTCCCGGACGGCGGTGGACGGTCGCTGGGGGATGCCGGGCGGCGGGCTCGACGACGGGGAGGAACCCGGCGCCGCCGTGGTCCGGGAGGTGCACGAGGAGACCGCCCAGGACGTCGAGCTGGGTCCGCTGGTCGCGGTGCAGACCTCGCACTGGGTCGGCCGGAGCCCGAGCGGCCGGGCCGAGGACTTCCACGCCGTCCGCTTGGTCTACCGGGCGACCTGCCCGGAGCCGAGCGAGCCGCGGGTGCTCGACGTCGGCGGCACCACCGCCGCCGCCCGCTGGGTCGCGCTGGACCGCTGGCGCTCGGTCACCTGGACGGTCAACTGGCGCGAGGCCCTGGATCAGCTGCTCCCCCGCTGAGTCCTGGCGCCGGCAGTGCGCCGCGCCCCCTGCGTCAACCTCACCCCCAGTGCAGCCGACACGCCACGAAACGGCTTCTGTCGAGCCACTGGCGGAGACTTCGACGCACTCAGGGGTCAGCCGACGTCGGCCAGCAGGTCCTGGCGGGTCAGCACCCCGGTCGGCTTGCCGCCGTCCAGCACCAGCAACGCATCGGTGTCGACGAGCAGCCCGACCGCGGCGCTCACCGGCTCGCTGGCGCCGAGCACGGGCAGCGGTCCCTCCATCACCGACTCCACGGCGTCGGCGGGCCGGGCCCGGCGACCGAACAGGGCCCCGAGCAGACCGCGCTCACTCACCGAGCCGACCACCTCGGCGGCCATCACGGGCGGCTCGGCCCGGACCACCGGCATCTGGGAGACGCCGTACTCCCGCAGGATCTCCACCGCCTCCGCGATGGTCTCGCCGGGATGGGTGTGCACCAGCGAGGGCAGGTCGCCGGACTTCTCCCTCAGCACGTCGCCGACCGTACGACCACCGCCCTCGTGGGCCGGACCGAAGCCGTAGCGGGTCAGCCAGTCGTCGCTGAACACCTTGGTCAGATAGCCCCGGCCGGAGTCGGGCAGCAGCACCACGACCACCGCGTCGGGGTCGTCGATCTGCGCGGCCGCCCGCAGCGCGGCCACGGTGGCCATCCCGCACGAGCCGCCGACCAGCAGGCCCTCCTCGCGGGCCAGCCGCCGGGTCATGGCGAAGGAGTCGGCGTCGGAGACCTCGATGATCTGGTCGCAGACGCCGCGGTCGTAGTTGGCCGGCCAGAAGTCCTCGCCGACCCCCTCGACCAGGTACGGGCGACCGCTCCCGCCGGAGTAGACCGAGCCGGAGGGGTCGGCGCCGATCACCTGGACCTTGCCGTCGGAGACGTCCTTGAGATAGCGACCGGTGCCGCTGATGGTGCCGCCGGTGCCGATGCCGGCCACGAAGTGGGTGATCCGCCCCTCGGTCTGCCGCCAGATCTCCGGACCGGTCGACTCGTAGTGGCTGGCCGGGTTGTTGGGGTTGGCGTACTGGTCGGGCTTCCAGGCCCCGCCGATCTCGCGGACCAGCCGGTCGGAGACCGAGTAGTAGGAGTCCGGGTGGTCCGGCTCGACGGCGGTCGGGCAGACGACGACGCGGGCGCCGTACGCGGCCAGCACGTTCCGCTTGTCCTCGCTCACCTTGTCGGGGCAGACGAACACGCAGTGGTAGCCCCGGGCCTGGGCCACGATGGCCAGTCCGACCCCGGTGTTGCCGCTGGTCGGTTCGACGATGGTCCCTCCGGGCTTCAGCAGACCCTCGCGCTCGGCCGCCTCGATCATCTTGACCGCGATCCGGTCCTTCACCGAACCGCCGGGGTTCAGGTACTCCACCTTGGCCAGCACCAGCGGCCTGACGTCGCCGGTCACCCGGGTCAGCTGGACGAGCGGGGTGTTGCCGACGAGATCGATCACGGACGTCACGTACTCCACGCCGGTGAGCCTAGCCGTGGGTCGGCCCCGGAACGGCGAGACCGCCCGTCCCCTGGGGGACGAACGGTCTCGAGGTCGTGCGGCGCGCGGTCAGCGTCGACAAGCGCAACGTCCTCAAGGCGTACGGCGCGGAGGTGGTGGTGTGTCCCACCGCGGTGCCGCCGGAGCATCCCGACTCCTACTACAACGTCTCCGACCGACTGGTGCAGGAGATCGAGGGCGCCTGGAAGCCCGACCAGTACT
>JBMDXL010000644.1:0-2186 GCA_048594465.1 Microlunatus sp.
CGTGTCCCGGGCCCAGGTCGCGCTGGCCTGGGTGGCGGCCAACCCGGTCGTCACGGCCCCGATCGTCGGGCTGGGCAAGCAGTCGCACCTGGACGACGCCCTGGCGGCCCTCGATCTGGAGCTGAGCGCCGAGGAGATCCGGCGGCTGGAGGAGCCGTACGTGCCGCACCCGGTGATCGGTTTCTGACCGCCGAGGCTTGACCCTGACGTAGCGTCAACGATCACGATGGGGGCATGACCGACCCGGCCCCCCCGATCCGTCGGACGTCGCGGGCGTCGCTGCCCCTGTTCGTCGCCGCCGAGGCGTGCTCCCTGTTCGGCAACTCCGCGATCGCCATCGTGCTGCCCTGGCTGGTGCTGACCCGGACCGGTGACCCGGCCGTCACCGGACTGGTCGCCGCGGTGGCCGCGCTGCCGGCCATCGCGGCCGCCCTGGTCGGCGGCTGGCTGATCGACAGGGTCGGTCAGCGGCGGATGAGCGTCCTGTCCGACCTCGGCAGCGCCGTCTCGGTGGCCGCGCTCGCCGTGGTGGACCGCGTCTTCGGACTCGACCTGGGCTGGTTCATCGCGCTCGGGATCCTCGGGGCGCTGTTCGACGTGCCGGGGATGACCGCGCGCGAGACGCTGATGGGGCGGGTCGCCCGGACCAGCGGCGTGACGCTGGACAAGATCGCCTCGCTCCGGCAGGCGGTGTTCAGCCTGGCCTTCCTCGGCGGGCCGGCGCTGGCCGGGGTGCTGCTCGCCGTGCTCGACCCCATCCAGGTGGTCTGGGTGACCGCCTGCTGCTCCCTGGCCGCCGGGATCTGCATGCTGATCCTGCCCCTGACCGCGCCCGAGGTCGCGTCCGCCGGGACTGCTGACATCGGTGGTGTGGCCACGATCCGCGGCAGCGCCCCGCTGCGCGCCATGCTGGTGATCGGCTTCGGCAGCGCCCTCGTCGTGGCCCCGCTGCTCGGGGTCCTGCTGCCCGCCCACTTCAACCGGCTCGGCGAGCCGACCTGGTTCGGCTTCACCATGTCCGCGTTCGCGGCCGGGTCGATGGTCGGCGCCATCCTGTACGCAGTCATCGCCGCCCGGTCGCGCCGAGCCGTCTACGTCGGCGGGTTGCTGCTGCAGACGTTCGGCATGGTCGGCTTCACCACGCTGCACGGAGTCTGGCCGGTGGCGATCGGCTCCGCGCTGGTCGGGATCGGCGGGGGGCTGCTGTCACCGGTGTTCATCGTCTTCTTCACCGAGCAGGTGGCCGAGTCCGTCCGCGGCCGCGTGCTCGGTCTGTTCAACGCGCTCGCCCTGACGGCCTCCCCACTCGGTCTGGGTGCGATCGCGCTGGCCCTGTCCGTGACCACCCTGGAGGTCGCGGCCACCTGGTTGCTGGCAGCCTGGGTGCTCGTGATGGCGTACGCGTTCATCAGCAGGGGCATGCGGACCTTCGCGGCGGCGCCGGTGCTGCCGGCCGTCGCGGAGGCCGAGCGTGCTGACCATTAGCCAGCTGGCCCGCTACGTCGGGGTCAGCGTCCGGACGGTCCGGCACTACCACCAGCTCGGCCTGCTGGCCGAGCCGGCGCGGGACCACTCCGGGTACCGCCGCTACGGCGCCGACGACGTGATCGCGCTCAAGCGGATCACCACCCTGGCCCGGGCCGGGGTGCCACTGGCCCGGATCCCGGCCCTGCTGGCCGCCGAGCCGGCCGACTTCGCCCGCGCGATCGCCGAGGTCGACGCCGAGCTGGAGGCCCAGATCGTCGAGCTCCGCCAGCGGCGCGACGACCTCGCCCAGCTGCCGTCGGCGGAGCGGTTGTGCATCCCCGACGAGGTGGCCGAGATCCTCGCCCTGGAACGGGAGCTGGGACTGAGCGAGGCCACCGTCGAGATCGAGCGGAACAGCTGGATCCTGCTGTCGGCGGCCTATCCGGGCATGCTGGCCGCCTCCCTGGCCATGAAACGGACCTGCTTGGACGACGCGGAGTACCGGGCGCTGGTGGTGGCCATGGACGCCGCCCTCGACTGGGACCGCGACGACCCCCGGCTGGTGGACCTCGCGCGGACCAGCCTGGCCGTGGTCCAGCGGCTCTACCCGGTCGAGGTCGCCCGGGCCGAGGCGGCGGAGTGGACCCGCACCGACGAGGTCACCGTGGGGCTGCTGACCGAGATGAACGAGTACATCTCGCCGGCCTGGCCGCGGCTCT
>JBMDXL010000645.1:0-8057 GCA_048594465.1 Microlunatus sp.
ATGCTCACGCTGAACTTCTCCTCGGCGGCGTAGATGATCTCGACCATCGACAGCGAGTCGACGTCCAGGTCGTCGGTGAACGACTTGTCCAGCTGCACGTCGTCGGTCGGCACGCCGGCGACCTCGTTGACGATGTCGGCCAGGTCGGCACGGACCTCTTCGGTGGTGGGCATCGGGCTCAGGGCTCCTTGGGGTTGGACGGTGGGCGGACCGGGAGTGGTCAGCCCGGGAATCTGTGGTCGAGCACGATCATGGCAGCACGATCACCTGACCGGCGTACACCAGGCCCGCACCGAAGCCGATGACCAGACAGGTCTGGCCGCTGCGCGCCTCGCCGGACGCGAGCAGCGTATCGATGGCGAGCGGGATGGAGGCGGCGGAGGTGTTGCCCTGCCGCTCGATGTCGCGACCCACCACGACGGTGTCGGGCAGCTTGAGGGCCCGCTGCATGGCGTCGGTGATCCGCATGTTGGCCTGGTGGGGGACGAACACCTCGATCTGGTCGGCGGACAGTCCGGCCCGGTCGAGCGCCTCCGCGGCGGCCTTGGCCATCGCGTACGCCGCCCACTTGAAGACGGGCTTGCCGTCCATGGTGAGCACCGGCCACTGCGGCTGCTCCGCCTGCATGGCCCGGTCCCACGGCTCGGTCTGGGTGATCAGCGCGGACTGCTCGCCGTCGGAGCCCCAGACCACCGGTCCGATGGCCGGGACCTCACTGCGACCGACCACGGCCGCGCCGGCCCCGTCGGCGAAGATGAACGCCGTCGAGCGGTCCTCGCGGCTGGTGATGTCGGACAGCCGCTCGACCCCGATCACCAGCGCGTACGTCGACGCGCCGCCGCGGACCAGCGAGTCGGCCAGGGTCAGGCCGTAGCAGAAGCCCGCGCAGGCGGCGGAGACGTCGAAGGCGGCGGCGGTGGTGCCGAGCTCGGCGGCGATGACCGCCGCCGCGGACGGGGTCTGGTAGAGGTGGCTGACGGTGGCCACGATGACGGTGTCGATCTGGGCCGGATCCAGACCGGCGCGCTCGATGGCGATCCGGGCGGCCGCCGTCGACATCTGCGGGACGGTCTCGTCGGCCGACGCCCAGCGGCGCTCCCGGATGCCGGAGCGGGTCCGGATCCACTCGTCGGAGGAGTCGATCATGGTGCAGATCTCGGCGTTGTCGACCACCCGGCGCGGACGGTAGCCGCCGATCCCCAGCACCCGCGCGTACGCGCTGCCGGTCGAGGTCTGCAGGGCGGCGGACGGGGCGTGCTCGTCCAGGACGGTCACGAGCCGGCCCGGTCCGCGTCCGCGGACCCGGCGGCGTGCCGCTGCAGGAACTCCCGGGCCTCCGGCAGCTGGTCGGGGGTGTTCAGCGCGAACAGCTCGACGCCCTTCAGGTTGCGCTTGGCGATGCCGGTCAGGGTGCCCGCCGGGGTCAGTTCCAGCAGCCCGGTGACCCCGAGGTCGGCCATCGTCTGCAGGCACAGGTCCCAGCGGACCGGCGAGGCGACCTGACCGACCAGGCGCGGGAGGACGTCGGCCCCGCCGGTGACGACCTGGCCGTCGGCGTTGGACAGCAGCCGGGTGTCGGGGTCGTGCGGGGTGAGCGTGTCGGCGAGATGGGCCAGGTGGTCCGAGGCCGAGGCCATGTGCACGGTGTGGAACGCGCCGGCGACACTCAGCGGGATCAGCCGGGCGCGCGCCGGCGGGTGGTCGGCCAGCGCCGCCAGCTGCTGGGTGGTGCCGGCGGCGACGATCTGCCCGCTGCCGTTGTTGTTGGCCGGGGTCAGACCCTGCGCCTCGATGGCGGCCAGCACCTCGTCTGCCTTGCCCCCGATGACCGCGGTCATCGAGGTGGGCACCAGGCCGGCGGCCTCGGCCATGGCCCGCCCCCGCTCCCGGACGAAGACCATCGCGTCGTCGTCGGTCAGGGCACCGACCAGGGCGGCCGCGGTGATCTCACCGACGGAGTGCCCCGCCACCACGCCCGCCGGGCCGGACCCGTCGGTGTCCTGCAGCAGCGCCCGAGCCGTCAGCAGACCTGCGGCGACCAGCAGCGGCTGGGCCACGGCGGTGTCCCGGATCGTGTCGGCGTCGGCCTCGGTGCCGTAGTGGCGGAGGTCGAGCTCGGTCACCGTGGAGAGGTGGGCGAGACGGTCGGCGAAGGTGGACTCGGTCAGCCAGGGCGACAGGAACCCCGGGGTCTGTGCGCCCTGACCGGGCGCGACGATGGCCAGCACGTGTCGACTATGGCGCGCCGGAGACCCCCGCGTCGCGCAGGGACACGACGAATCTGCGTCGGGCTGGTTGTGGGAATCTGACAAACGGAGGTCGGTCCGGTGACGTCTGGACGTTCGGCGCGGCGCGGTGCGGTCGGCGATCCGGACGGGCTCAGTCGCCGCGGACCTCGTCGGCGCGACCACGCCGGCCGAGCAGCCGCCCCAGGGTCAGCGCCAGCCGGAGCGCGTACGCGTCCCGGGGGTCGGTCGGGCTGTAGCCGCTGACCTCGTGGATCCGGCGGAGGCGGTAGCGGACGGTGTTGGCGTGCACGAACAGGGCCCGGGCCGTGGCCTCCACCGACAGGCCCTGGTCCAGGAAGACCACCAGGGTGTCCAGCAGGCCGCCCCCGGCGTCCAGCAACGGGTCGTGGAGCTCCCGGGCCAGCGCCCGGCGGGCGTGCCCGTCGCCGTTGAGCGCCCGCTCCGGCAGCAGGTCGTGCGCGCTGACCGGTCGTGGCGCCTCCGGCCAGCCCACCACCGCGCGGTAGCCGCTGAGCGCCTCCCGGGTGCTGGCGCCGGTGTCCATCAGGTGGTCGACCGGGGGACCGACCACCACCGGACCGGGGGCGAAGGAGCCGGCGAAGCGGGCGACCACACCGAGGGTCCAGTCCGGGTCCTTGAGCGCCGGCCCGCCCAGCACCACGATCAGCCGGTCGCCCTGCACTGCGCCCAGCATGTCGAGACCCGAGATGGCCGCCTGGTGCCGGACGGCCTCCAGCTCCGACGCCGCGTCGACGGCGGGGACCTCGGTCCCGGGTGCGCCGCCGACCACCACCACCACGCCCTGGTTCGACGTCCAGCCCAGCGTCGAGGCCCGGGAGAGGACCGACTCGTCGGTCTCGCCCCGGAGCACCGCGTCGACCACCGAGGCCTCCAGCCGGGCGTCCCAGGTGCCGCGCAGCTCCGCGGCCCGGGCGTAGATCTCGGCCGCGGCGAACGCGACCTCCCGGCTGTAGGCCACGATCGCTGTGTGCAGCACCGACCGGTCCGACCGCGGCATCACCTCGTCGATCTGGGTCTCGACCACGTCGATGGTGGTGCGGACCAGCTCCACGGTCTGGTGCAGGCTGATCCGCCGCGCCAGGTCGCGGGGGGCCGAGCCGAACACGTCGGAGGTCACCGGGCCGTCGGGGTCGGGGTCGGAGAACCAGGTGACGAAGCCGTCGATGCCCGCCCGGGCCACCAGGGTGATCCAGGACCGGGGCTCGGCGTCCAGCTCGCGGAACCAGGTGTGCCGCGTCTCCATCTCCCCGACGGCCACCGTGGTCATCCCGGCCGTCTGCGCCGACAGCCTGCGGGCGATGGCGGCGCGGGTCTTGGCCGAGGACGGACGGGACCTGTTGAGCCCCTTCGCCGCCGCCATAGGGTGAGCGTAGTGCTCGGCCACCGGACCCCTGCCGGGTCCGCGACGGACCGACCGGGCCGGTGGAGGAGGGGACCGCGGTGAGCGTACGGGAGGCGAAGCCCGAGGAGTACGTCTGCCGGTCCTCGCTGCCGACCGGGCCGGAGGAGCTGGTGCTGACGGCGCGCAAGGTCTGGCTGGGCAAGACCACGCTGGTGGCCCGGGCCCTGCCGGACCGGGCCATCCGGATGATCGGCGCCTGGTGCTTCCTGGACCACTACGGACCCGAGGACGTCAGCGACGCGCCGGGGATGCAGGTCCCCGCGCACCCGCACACCGGGCTGCAGACGGTCAGCTGGCTGGTCGAGGGCGAGGTGGAGCACCGGGACAGTCTCGGCACCCGGGCGATGGTCAGCCCCGGCACGCTCAACATCATGACCGCGGGCCACGGCATCGTGCACTCGGAGATGTCGCTGCCCGACAAGCCGCCGCGGCTGCACGGTCTCCAGCTGTGGGTGGCCCTCCCGGACGCCGTCCGGGACGGGGCCCCGCGGTTCGACCGGTACACCGATCTGCCGGTGATCGAGCGGGACGGGGTCCTCGGGCACGTGCTCGTCGGAGCGGTCGACGGGGTCCGCTCGCCGGCGATCAGCTTCTCGGCCCTGGTCGGGGCGGATCTCACCCTGCAGCCCGGCACCACCGTCGACCTGGGGGTGGACCGCACGCACGAGCACGGGGTGTTCGTCGTCGCCGGCACGGTGACCACCGGCGGTGTTCCGGCCGAGGTCGACCAGCTGGTCTACCTCGGCACCGGGCGGGACACGGTCACGCTGACGGCGGGGGACCAGGGCGCCCGGGTGCTGCTGCTGGGGGGCGAGCCGTTCGCCGAGGAGATCGTCATGTGGTGGAACTTCATCGGCCGGACGCACGAGGAGGTGGCCGCCTTCCGGGAGCAGTGGGAGCACCGCGACGCCGATCCCGCCGGTGGCCGGTTCCGACCGGTGGTCGCACCGGGGGAACGGGTGATGGAGGCGCCGACGATGCCGTCCGTGGCGCTCAAGCCCCGACCCCGCCGTGCCCCCTCGCCCGAGGCGGACCGGTGAACCCCGTCGACGCGCTGCGGGAGATCGGCTTCCTGCTGGAACGCGGTCGCTCCGACACGCACCGGTTGAAGGCCTACCGGCGGGCCGCCGACACGATCGCGGCGCTGAGCCCCGAGGAACGGGCGCGGCACGCCGAGGCCGACGACTGGAAGAAGATCCCGGGCATCGGTCCCAAGACCGCCCTGGTGATCGGCCAGGCGAGCGCCGGCCGGGTGCCGGACTATCTGGCGCAGCTGCGGGACGACAGGCAGCCGCTGGCCACCGGCGGGGCGACGATGCGGTCGGCGATCAGAGGTGACCTGCACGTGCACTCGACGTGGTCCGACGGCGGCAGCCCGCTGGAGGAGATGATGATCACCGCTCAGACCCTCGGCCACGAGTACTGCGCCATCACCGACCACTCGCCGCGGCTCACCGTCGCCCGCGGGCTCACCGCCGAGCGACTCCGCCAGCAGCAGCAGGTGACCCGGGACCTGGACGCCGCGCTGCCCGGATTCCGTGTCCTGCAAGGCATCGAGGTCGACATCCTCGACGACGGGGGACTCGACCAGGACGACGACCTGCTGGCCGAGCTCGACGTGGTGGTGGCCAGCGTGCACTCCAAGCTGCGCTCGGACTCCGAGACCATGACGCACCGGATGGTGGGGGCCATCGCCAACCCGCGGACCAACGTGCTGGGCCACTGCACCGGGCGGTTGATCGAGGGCGAGCGGGGGACCCGGCCGGAGTCCAGCTTCGACGCCGAGGTCGTCTTCGAGGCCTGCCGGGCCTTCGACGTGGCGGTGGAGATCAACTCCCGGCCCGAGCGCCGCGACCCGCCCACCCGGCTGCTGGAGCTGGCCATCGAGACGGGCTGCCTGTTCTCCATCGACACCGACGCCCACGCGCCCGGGCAGCTGGAGTTCCTGGCGTACGGGTGCGAGCGGGCGGAGGCCCTCGGACTGGATCCGGACCGGGTGATCAACACCTGGCCGGTCGACCGGCTGCTCGACTGGTGCCGGAAGGGCTGACCCGGGTCCCGTCGAGCGAGGCGACTACCCTCCCCGGTGTGGATGACGCGGAGGTAGCAGCGAGTCTGGTGCGCGAGGCCGGGACCCTGGCGGCGACGATGCTCGCCGACGGCTTGGACACCCACTACAAGACGTCGGTGTCCGATGTCGTGTCGGCGGCCGACCACGCCGCCGAGGCCCTCGTGGTCGAGCGGCTGACCGCGCTGCGCCCCGACGACGGACTGGTAGGCGAAGAGGGAGCCGCCCGGTCCTCCGCCGCGGGGGCCGGTGGCCGCACCTGGTACATCGATCCCGTCGACGGGACCTACAACTTCTTGTCCGGGCTGCCGTACTGGTGCTCGGCGGTCGGGCTGACCGACGACCAGGGTCCGATGCTGGGGGCGGTCTACTACCCGGCCCGCGACGAGCTGTGGGTCGGCGGGCGGGACCGGCCGACCACCCTCAACGGCGTACCCGTGGCGGCCCTGGCCGACGAACCGCTCGAGCGGGTGTCGGTGGCCACCTATCTCCACCCGCGGAACCTCCGCGACGAGCCGCGGGTCGCGTCCTGGCGCTCGGCCATGGGCGCCGCGGCCACCGTACGGATGCTCGGCTCCGCCTCGGTCGACCTGGCGGGCGTGGCCACCGGTCGGATCGGGGTGTTCCTGCAGGCCAACCTGCACCCCTGGGACTGGTTCCCCGGTGCGGCCCTGGTGCTCGGGGCCGGCGGGGCGGCCGAGATCGCCGAGATCGACGGGAACCGGTGGCAGGTGGCCGGCAACGCCCGGTCCGTCGCCGAGACCGTGGCGGCCCTGCGGCAGGGCGGATGAGACTCCGGGGTTCCGCCGGGCAACGGCCCATGGCAGGCTTTCGTCCCACACGGACCGCGGTCGGCGGCGGCAACAGCGCCGTCCCACACGCATCGATGCTGGAGGCTGGACAGTGAGCGCGACGGCAGGGCCCTCCGAGGCGAGCAGCTCGGCGGGGGGGAAGCTCGGTCTGACCCGGGGTCAGGTCGTGCAGGAGCTCGGTTGGGACGAGGACGTCGACGACCAGCTGCGGGTGGCCGTCGAGGACGCCATCGACGCCGAGCTGATCGAAGAGGCGATGGACGCCGTCGACGTGGTGCTGCTGTGGTGGCGCGACGACGACGGTGACCTGGTCGACGGTCTGGTGGACTCGGTGATCGACCTGAGCGCCAGCGGTGTGCTCTGGCTGCTGACGCCCAAGGTGGGCCGCAGCGGCTACGTCGACAACTCCGACATCTCCGAGGCCGCGGTCACCGCCGGTCTGGCCCTGACCACGTCGGCCAACGTCTCGCCCGACTGGGCCGCCCACAAGCTGGTCCGACCCCGCGGCATACGCAAGTGAGCGAGTCCACGACCGCCGGGTCGGTCATCCCCAACGGGGTGGCTGCGCCCGACTTCAGCACCCGCAACCAGTACGGGCAGTCGGTCTCGCTGGCCGATCTGCGCGGCGCCCCCGCGGTGCTGATCTTCTACCCCTGGGCCTTCAGCTCCATCTGCACCGGGGAGCTCCGCAGCCTGCGCGACCGCTGGCAGCGGTTCGACGAGCTCGGTGCCCGGGTGGTGGCCCTCTCCTGCGACGCCATGTTCACCCTGCGCGCGTACGCCGACGCCGAGGGTCTGGCCTTCGACCTGCTCACCGACCACTGGCCGCACGGGGCCATCGCCCGTTCCTACGGCGTGTTCGACGACGAGGCCGGGTGCTCGCTGCGCGGGTCGTTCCTGCTCGACGCCGACGGCGTGGTGCGCTGGAGCGTGGTCAACGGGATCGGCGAGGCCCGCGATCTCGAGGTCCATCTGGCCGCCATGACCGCCGCCTGACCCGAACGCTGCGGCACCGGGGTCCGGCGGCACCCCGGATTCGTTCGTGACGGGAATCTGCGGCTCGTCCCCGGGACCGACGGCGTGTCGCGCCCCTGTGGCGACCTGACAGGCCCGCTTCCGTCACCCGGCCCCACCCCTCGACGGACTTGGCCGGGCGGTACGGGCCCACTACTGTGACCTGCTGGTCGCGGGAGCATAGCTCAGCTGGTTAGAGCGCTTGCCTTACAAGCAAGATGTCGGGGGTTCGAGTCCCTCTGCTCCCACCACGAGGCTGCTCCCACCACGAGGCTGCTCTCACTCAGGCTTTCCCTTCCGCGCCCTGGACCACGGTTTCACCCGCAACGGTCTGGACGAGGTGCTGATCGCCTGCCGTACAGCCGGAGTCCCGAGCGGGCCGTCGCCCGCTACGGGTTCGCGCCGGCCGGTGAGGTCGACTACGGCGGGGTGCGCTTCCGGCAGTACCGGCTCACCCGGGCGGCGTGGTCAGCAGGATCACACTCCTGAGC
>JBMDXL010000646.1:0-3855 GCA_048594465.1 Microlunatus sp.
CCTCGTCGCCGCAGCTGGGGTTGACGTGGTGCACCTCGGCCTCGTACGGCTCGCGCAGACCGCTGTGGTGCTTGGCGCGGTAGTGATCCAGGATGATCTCCTGGTACAGGTCCTCGACCTTCATCGTCCCCCTCCGAAGAAGCGCTGGGTGTAGCCCAGACCGTCCACCAGCGCGTCGATCTCGGCCGTCGTGGTGTAGAGGTAGAACGACGCCCGGGTCGAGCTCTGGACGCCGAACCTCTCGTGCAGCGGGCGGGCGCAGTGGTGCCCGCCGCGGACCGCGATGCCCCGGCTGTCGAGCAGCTGGCTGATGTCGTGCGGGTGGATGTCGGGCAGCGTGAACGCCACCGCTCCCCCACGCTCGACCGGCTGATCCGGTCCGATGATCCGCAGCCCCGGCACGGTCTTCAGACCCTCCAGCGCGTACGCGGTGATCTGCTGCTCGTGCGCGGCGATCGCGTCCATCCCGATGGCCGACAGGTAGCCCACCGCCGCTCCCAGCCCGACCGCCTGGGCGATCGGCGGGGTGCCCGCCTCGAAGCGGTGCGGCGGGGCGGCGAACGTCGAGCCGGTCATCTTGACCACCTCGATCATCTCCCCGCCCCCGAGGAACGGGGGCAGCTCGGCCAGCAGGTCGTAGCGACCCCACAGCACGCCGATGCCGGTCGGTCCCACCATCTTGTGGCCGGTGAAGGCCACCAGGTCGGCCCCGAGGTCCTGCACGTCGACCGGGAGCTGTGGCACGGCCTGGGACGCGTCCAGGACCACAGTGGCCCCGACCGCGTGCCCGAGGGCGACGATCTCGCGGACCGGGTTGACCGTGCCCAGCACGTTCGACACCCAGGTCACCGAGATGATCTTGGTCCGCTCGTTCACCAGACCGGAGGCGGCGGCGCCGGCCAGGTCCAGCCGACCCTCGTCGGTGACGTCGAACCAGCGCAGCGTGGCGCCCGTCCGCTCGGCCAGCAGCTGCCACGGCACGATGTTGGAGTGGTGCTCCATCACCGAGATGACGATCTCGTCGCCGGGCCGCAGCCGCGACCCGAGCGTGTGCGCACAGAGGTTCAGCGCCTCGGAAGCGTTCTTGGTGAAGATCACCTCCTCGGGACGTCCGGCCCCGAGGAACGAGGCCACGGCCTCCCGGCCACCCTCGAACGCCGAGGTGGCCTCGGCCCCCAGCACGTGCATGGCGCGGGCCACGTTCGCGTTGTGGTTGAGGTAGTGGTCCTCGATCGCCTCGACCACACACCGCGGCTTCTGCGACGTGTTGGCGCTGTCCAGGTAGACCAGCGGCCGTCCGTCGACCTCCCGCTCCAGGATCGGGAAGTCGGCGCGCAGAGCCTCGACGTCGAAGGCGAACTCATCCGCCTCCGCCGTCGGTGCCGAGACCGCCGGGGCGCTCATCAGACCTGCTCCGCACCCGCACCCGCGGTCGCGGCGGCAGCGGCCCGGACGTACCGGTCGTAGCCCTCGGCCTCGAGACGCTCGGCCAGCTCGGCCCCGCCCTGCTCGGCGACCCGACCGGCCACGAACACGTGCACGAAGTCGGGCTTGATGTAGCGCAGGATCCGCGTGTAGTGGGTGATCAGCAGCACGCCGCGGTCGCCCTGGGCGGAGAAGCGGTTGACGCCCTCGGAGACGACGCGCAGGGCGTCGATGTCCAGACCGGAGTCGGTCTCGTCCAGGATGGCGAACTGCGGGTTGAGCAGCTCCAGCTGGACGATCTCGTGGCGCTTCTTCTCACCACCGGAGAAGCCCTCGTTGACGCTGCGCTGGGCGAACTCGCGGTCCATCTGGACGCGGTCCATGGCGCCGTTGACGTCCTTGACCCACGTGCGCAGCTTGGGCGCCTCGCCGTCGATGGCGGTCTTGGCCGTCCGCAGGAAGTTGGCGACCGAGACACCGGGCACCTCGACCGGGTACTGCATGGCCAGGAACAGACCGGCCCGGGCCCGCTCGTCGACGCTCAGGGCCAGCAGGTCCTGGCCGTCGAGGGTGACGGTGCCGGAGGTGATCGTGTACTTCGGGTGCCCGGCGATCGAGTAGGCCAGCGTGGACTTGCCGGACCCGTTCGGCCCCATGATCGCGTGCGTCTCGCCGCTGCGGATGGTGAGGTCGACCCCCTTGAGGATCTCCTTCTCACCGGACTCGGTGGTGACCGACACGTGCAGGTCGCGGATCTCGAGTGTGGACATGGTTCTCAGAACTCCTGTGATGGTGCGGAATCAGGGGTGGCGGTGAGGTCGACGAGGATCTCGTCGTCGACCACGCGGCAGCGGTACACCGCCACCGCCTCGGTGGCGGGCAGACCGAGCGGCCGGCCGGTGCTCAGGTCGAAGCGCGAGCCGTGCAGGTAGCACTCGATCTCGCCGTCGCCCACGTCGCCCTCGGACAACGGGATGGCAGCGTGGCTGCACTCGTCGGCGATCGCGTAGACGCGGTCGCCGGAGCGCACGACGGCGACGTCGACCCCGTCCACCTCGACCGCCAGGGCGGACTCGGGGGCGAGCTCGGCGAGCGCGCAGGCCCGGACCAGGCTCATCCGTCGAGCCTCTCCGGCGCACCGACGGTGATCGCGAGCTCGGCCTCGAGCGCGGTCAGCAGCGTCTCCTCGATCGACGGCACCCCGATCCGGCGGATGATGTCGGCGAAGAAGCCGTGCACCACCAGTCGGCGGGCCTCGGCCTCGTCGATGCCGCGGCTGCGCAGGTAGAACAGCTGCTCGTCGTCGAAGCGCCCGGTGGTCGAGGCGTGACCGGCGCCGGCGATCTCGCCGGTCTCGATCTCCAGGTTCGGCACCGAGTCGGCCCGACAGCCGTCGGTGAGCACCAGGTTCTTGTTGGACTCGTACGTCTCGATGCCCTCGGCCACCTTGCGGATCAGCACGTCGCCGATCCACACGGCGTGCGCGCCCTTGCCCTGCAGCGCGCCACGGTAGTCCACGTTCGACCGGGTCCGCGGCTGGTTGTGGTCGACGAACAGCCGGTGCTCGAGGTGCTGGCCGGCGTCGGTGAAGTAGAGACCGAGCATCTCGGCGGTGCCGCCGGGCGCGGCGTACTCGACCCCGGCGTTGATCCGGACGACGTCGCCGCCGAAGCTGACCACCACGTGCTTGAGGGTGGCGTCGCGGCCGATCCGCGCGGCGTGCTGGGCCAGGTGGACGGTGTCGTCGGCCCAGTTCTGGATGGTGGTGACGGTCGCCTCGGCGCCGTCCTCCAGCACGATCTCCACGACCTGGCCGTACGTCGCCGAGCCGTCGTGCACCAGCAGCACGGTGGCTTTGGCGAAGCGACCGAGCTTGATCACCTGGTGACCGCCCGCGGCCGCGGGCGCGCCGTCGACCTCGATGCCCTCACCGTGCAGCGTGATCACGATCGGCTTCGCGGCCTCGACCTCGTCGGCGACCTCGACCAGCAGGCTGGTGTCGGTCTCGGCGAGCACCCGCGCGCTGGTCCGGTCGATCGGCACGTAGCCCGACACCCCGCGCCACGGCGCGGCCTCGGGTCCCGACACCGTACGGATGGTCACGTCGTCGTACGTGCCGGCGTCGACGGTCACCGATCCGGCGCCCAGCGGCGCGTCGGCGTGCAGGCCGCGCAGCCGCTTCAGCGGGGTGAAGCGCCACACCTCCTCCAGCCCGTGCGGGACCGGGTGGTCCGCCACGGCCCAGGAGCCGGCCGGGTGCAGGTGGCTGGCCACCGTGTCGGTGGTCTCCACCGCACCGGCCACGTTCGGCGCCGGGGTGGTCAGCGGGCTGGGGGCAGCCTCGTCTACAACAGTCATGCGTCAGGTCACTTTCTGGCAGTGCGGATGATGGAGCAGCGGTCAGCCGACCGCGCCCTCCATCTGCAGCTC
>JBMDXL010000647.1:0-9899 GCA_048594465.1 Microlunatus sp.
CGGATCAGCGGGCTGGTGGCCGGCTTGATGGCCACGTTGCCCAGGAACAGCAGCAGCAGCATCGTCCCCGACAGGACGGGGGAGAAGCCGAAGCCGACCTGGAGCAGCAGCGGCACCAGGAACGGGACCGCGCTGATCACCAGCCGGTAGAGACCGCCGCCGAGGTTGCTGACCGCGAAGGTGGGCACGCGCAGCGCGTCGAAACGCAGGATCGGGTGAGTGGCCCGGCGCAGCCACCACCCGGTCGCCGTGAGCACCGCGGCCGCCGTCAGCCCGCCGATCAGCACCGCCGGGACGTCCAGCCCGCCCTGCGGTTGCAGCAGCTCGAGGAAGATCAGGAACGCGGCCAGGCTGGCGGCGCAGAGGGCGAAACCCCACCAGTCCAACGGGGGCGGGTCGTCGACCCGGGTGGTCGGCACCACCCGCAGGGTGATCACGAAGGCGGCGATCCCGAGCGGGACGTTGATGCCGAAGATCCAGTGCCAGCTGGCCACGGTGACGATCCAGCCGCCCAGCGTCGGCGCGATGACCGGGGCCAGCAGCGCCGGCCAGGTCAGGTAGGCGATCGCGTCGAGCATGTCCGCCTTGCTGGTCTCCCGCAGCACCACCAGCCGGCCGACCGGCACCATCAGCGCACCGCCGAAGCCCTGCACGATCCGCATCGCCACCAGCACGGGCAGACTCGGGCTCAACGCGCACGCGACGGAGGCCAGGGTGAACACGGCGATGGCCACCGCCAGGATCCGGCGTCCGCCGAAGCGCTCGGTCAGCCAGCCGCTCACCGGGATGCCCGCGGCCAGGGCGATCAGGTAGCCGGTGATGGCGGTGTTGATGTCGACCGGCGCCACGCCGAGGTCGGCGGCGATGGCCGGAGCAGCGGTGGACAGGATCGTGCCGTCCAGGATCTCCATGAAGAAGGTGCCCGCGACGAGCAGAGCCAGCGGCCGGTTGAGCCGCGAACGAGAGGTCACGCAGGGAGGTCCTCGCGCGGCCCGGTCCAGCCGCCGCGCTGCAGCCACTCCGCGCACAGCCGGGTCCAGCCCGCCACGGCGGGCTCGTCCGGGGCCAGCCCCAGACCGTGCCGGCCGTGCGGCAGGACCAGCAGCTCGGTGGGGATCCCCTGCTCGGTGAGCGCCTTGGCGTAGCGCAGGGTGTTGCCCACCGGCACTGCCTCGTCGTCGGCGGTGGACCACAGGAAGGTGGGCGGCACGTCCGCGTCGACCAGCCGCTCCAGGGACGTCGCGGCCCGCGCCTGGTGACTCGGGTCGGGACCGAGCAGGTTGGCCGCCGAACCGCCGTGCGCCTCGTCCAGGAAGGAGATCACCGGGTAGCACAAGATCGCGAAGTCGGGTCGCGGCGCCGCGGGTCCACCGAGCCCGACGCACAGGCTGCCGGCCAGGTGGCCGCCGGCCGAGGAACCGATCACGCCCACCGCCGCCGGGTCCACCGCCAGGCCGTGGTCGCCGTGGCGGAGATGGTCCAGCGCCCAGGCCGCCGCGGTCACCGGTTCCGGGTGCCGCGCCGGAGCGACGGGGTAGGAGAGCACGAACGCGTGCAGACCCAGACCGCTCAGCCACTCGGCGTAGTCACGGCCCTCGTGGTCGGCGAGTGTCTGGTAGCCACCGCCGGGTAGCACCAGCACCGCCGGACGCGGGCCGTCGCCGGTTGCCGGGTAGACGTCCAGCGGGTAGGGCGTGCTCATCCGTCGCCCCCGTCCACCGGCACCTCGCGGCCGTCGGCCTCACCGGCCCCCACGACCCCGTCTCCGGCCGCACGGCCGTGGCCCGGTCGCAGTCGGTAGAGGACCTCGCCGGCGTGCGGTTCGACGAACGTGTCCGGGTCGGCCTCGTACGCGGCGACGTCCACCTCGGCCGGGTCGAGGTAGCCGAGGTTCACCGCTTCCACGTCCTCCCGTGGGATGCCGGTGGCCAGCGTGACCGCCACCCGGTTGCGTTCGCCGTGCTCGGCGTCCCAGGTGCCCTGGCCGCGCAGGTGGGTGGAGTGGGCGAGGTCGCCCCAGGGGCGGTCGACGAACCGGTCCCACTGCCCCAGGAAGTAGTCGCGGTTGTGGTAGCCGATCTCGCTGATCTGCGGGTGCATCACCGAGATCTGGGTGATGTGCGGGGCGTAGATGATGACCTCGCCGCCGTCGGCCACGATCGGCTCCAGCTTGTAGAAGCCCTTGGCCGCGGTCCAGATGTCCTCGTACTTGGTCGGCATGATCGACAGCACCCGCCGGTAGGACCGGTCGAGGTAGCTGACGTGGGTCTCCGCCGAGACGGCCGCGCAGGCGGCCCAGGCGTCCTCGGGGGTGCCGAAGGCGGCCGCGTGCAGGACGTCGGAGCCGGACTGCACCACCAGGCAGAGCGCCAGCCGGTCGGCCGGGATCATCGACGCGGCCTCGTTGACCAGGGCCCGGACCGGGGTCACCCCGCGGGTGCCGATCATCTCCGCGCTGGTGATCAACGCGCCCACCCAGTGCGAGACGTCGATCAGCTCGGGGCCGGACACCCCGGGGAAGAAGTACTTGTTGCCGCCGGAGAAGCCGACCACCTCGTGCGGGAAGACCGGCCCGACCACGAGAGCGACGTCGGCCTCGGCCACCCGCCGGTTGATCCGGACGGTGACCTCGAGATCGGTCATCAACCCCCCGGTGAGCTCACCCATCCGCTCCCGGCCGATCACGCCCAGGGGGGTGAAGGTCTCCGGCAGCCAGGACTCGTGGTTGACCACCTCCCAACCCGGGTAGGTCTGCTCCAGCCCGCCCGCGGCGTAGCCGAGATGATCACCCAACGCCTGCTCCGACATGGCCTGGTGGGTGCCCAGCGCGATCAGCACCGTCACCTCCGCGGCCCGTCCGGCCAGGGCCCGGTGCACCGCCCCGAGGATCAGGGGCAGCGGGCAGGTCCGGGTCCGGTCCGGCACCACCAGGCAGATCCGCTTGTCGTCCAGGTCCGCTCCGGCGAGGGACTGCTCGACGAACGCGGCCACCTCCGCCTCGCTCAGCTCGGCCCCGACACCGCCGATGGTCCGGGCCCGTCCGGCATCGCCGGGCTCCGTGCCGTACGCGTCGTCGCTCATCTCCTCGCCTTCTTCTCAGCAGATCGCGGACAGCTGGGTGAGGACCGCTGCCACCAGATCGTCGTCGCTCTCCAGACCGGGGGCAACCTCGTCGGCCGGGCCCAGCAGGGCCAGCACCGCGCGGACCGCGGTCTCGTCGTCGCCACCGACCGCGGCCAGATAGGGCTCGGCGCCCCCGTCGTCGAGCGGTGCCCCCTCCCCACGCAGGTGGCGGATCCAGGCGGCCACCACGGTGGCGCAGCCGACCGGCACCCGACCGACGGCGCGCTCGGCGCGGATCACCGGCACCGTGCGGACGACCACCTTGGTCGAGCCGTCGGCCACGATCTGGGCCAGCCGGTGGCGGATCCGCGGGTTGGCGTAGCGCTCCGACAGGGCCTCCCGGTAGGCGGCCACGTCCGCGGACGGCAGCGGCAGGTGCGGGGCGGCTTCGTCCCACAGCGCCTCCACCCAGGCCCGGCAGACCGGGTCGGCGATGGCCTCGTTGATGGAGGCGTGACCGCGGATGCTGCCGGCGTACGCGAGCAGGGAGTGGGAGCCGTTGAGCAGCCAGAGCTTGCGCTGCTCGAACGGGGTGACGTCGTCGACGACGCGGGCGCCGGCGTCCTCCCAGCGCGGCCGCCCGGCCGGGAACCGGCCCGACATGACCCACTCGTGGAAGGGTTCGGTGGCCACGGGTGAGGCGTCCACGTAGCCGCGCTCGCGGGTCACCAGAGCCCGGTCGGCGTCGGTGGTGGTCGGCGTGATCCGGTCCACCATCGAGGAGGCGAAGTCCACGTGCTCGCCGATCCACTCGGCCAGAGCCGGGTCGACGCTCTGGGCGAGCTGGGTGACGACCGACGCCGCGACCTCACCGTTCTCGGGCAGGTTGTCACAGGACAGGACGGTGACCGGTCCCGCCCCGGCGGCGCGGCGGGCCGCCAGACCGGCGACGAGCCGGCCCGGCAGCGTGCCGACCGGCGAGGTCAGATCCTCTTGCAGAGCGGCGATGTCGGCCACCACGGCGTCCGTCCGGCGCAGCTGGCGGCTGGTGTCGGCCAGGTAGCCCTGCTCGGTCACGGTGATGGTCACCACGGCCACCTCCGGGCGGGCCAGGTAGTCCAGCAGCGCGGCGTGGTCGGTGGCCGCGTGGACGGCGGACACCGAGGTGACGAGCTCGAAGCTGTCCCCGTCACCGGCCCGGGTGATCATGGTCGACAGCCCGTCCTGGGGGGCCAGCGCCTCGGCCATGTCCGGCCGCCGACCGGTGAAGGCGGCGATGCCCCAGTCGGCGGCGTCTCCGGCGCGCGCGGTGTACCAGGCCTGGTGGACCCGGTGGAAGTTGCCCAGACCCAGGTGCACGATCCGTACGGGGGCGGCCGGCGGCGTGCCCGGCAGGGCCCGGGACAGCCGGGGGGCGGCTCCGGAGCTGGATGCGACAGCGGTGCTCACAGCTTGAACGCCCTTCGGGGGAAGGTGATCACCAGATCGTGGATCGCTTCGTGGGCCTCGTCCTCGTCCAGCCGGTGCTCGGCCACCAGCCGGGCCACGTAGCTGGCGTCCAGGCGCCGGGACATGTCGTGGCGCGCGGGGATCGAGCAGAAGGCGCGGGTGTCGTCGATGAAGCCGGAGGTCTTGGCCAGGCCGGCGGTCTCGGTGACCGCGGAGCGGTAGCGCAGGATCGCCTCCGGCGCGTCCAGGAACCACCACGGGGCTCCGGCGTAGACGCTGGGGTAGAAGCCGGCCAGCGGCGCGATCTCGCGGGAGAAGGTCGTCTCGTCCAGGGTGAACACCACCAGCTGGAAGCCGGGGTGGGTGCCGACGGCGTTCAGCAGCGGCCGCAGCGCGTCGGTGAACTCCACCGGCACCGGGATGTCGGTGCCGATGTCGTGCCCGTACGCCTCCGAGCTGGGCAGGTGGTGGTCCCGCCGCACCGCCGGGTGCAGGGTCATCACGAGGCCGTCCTCGGCCGACATCAGACCCATCTGGAAGAGCAGGTGCCGCCGCAGGGCGACGGCCTCACCCGCGCCGATGTCACCCTTGCGGGCCAGCGCGTAGAGGTGCCGGGCCTCGGCGTCGTCGAGCGGGTCGGTCCGGGGGTCGAGGTGGCTGTGGTCGGCCGACACGGCGCCGTGGGCGACGAAGTGCGCCCGACGGGCGGCCATCGCCGCCAGCCAGCCGTCGTACTCGCCGGTCTCGATCCCGGACGTCTCGGCCAGCCGGTCCACGTCGGTGTTCCAGGTCGGGTTCAGCGGCTCGAGGTAGCGGTCCGGACGGAAGGTGGGCACCACCCGCGCCGTCCAGGTCGGGTCCTCGGCCAGGCGGCGGTGGGCCTCGAGGTCGTCGCAGGGGTCGTCGGTGGTGGCGAGCACCTCGATGCCGAAGCGGTCGAACAGGGCCCGGGCGCGGTAGTCCGGCCGGCTCAACCGCTCGGCGATCTGGTCGTAGATCGCGTCCGCGGTGGCGGAGCTCGGGCGCACGGTGATGCCGAAGATGTCGGCGAGCTGCGCGTCCAGCCAGAACCGGACGGGCGTGCCGCGGTAGACGCTCCAGTGCTCGCACAGGATCCGGAAGGCCCGCCGGGAGTCGGCCTCGTCAACGGCGTCACGACCCACCCCGAGATCGGCCAGGTCGACACCGTGGGCGTGCAGCAACCGGGTCACGTAGTGGTCGGGCGTGATCAACAACGACGTCGGGTCGGCGAAGGACACGTCGTCGGCCAGCCACTGCGCCGGCACGTGGCCGTGCGGGGAGATGATCGGCAGCTCCTTGATCCGGCCGTACAGCGACGACGCCAGGCGGCGGACCCCGGGGTCGGCCGGGAACAGGCGGTCGGGGTGCAGGGCGAGCGGCGGGGTGGTCACCTGCTCATCGTGACGGAGGGGTCGGCCGCCCTCCCAGTGGTTGCCGGGAGTTGTCGGAGTGCGGGCCGCAGCCCCGGTCCCGGTCGGGAGGTCAGCGGGCCGGGCCGGTCGACCCCCGGACGACCAGGCGGCTGGGCAGCAGCAGCGGGGCCGGTTCGGCGGCGACCGGGCGGGGTCGCTGCAGGTGCTGCACGGCCGCCGACCCCAGACTGGCCAGCGGCGAGGCCAGCGTGGTCAGACCGGGCACGACCAGCTCGCCGTCGCGGATGTTGTCGAAGCCGATCACGCTGACGTCGTCGGGCACCCGGCGGCCGGCTTCGGTCACCCCCTGCAGGAACCCGATGGCCACCAGGTCGTTGTACGCGATCACCGCCGACGTGGGGTTCTCCAGCCATCCGGCGGCGGCCTCCCGGCCGCCGGCGATGGTGGGGCGGTGGGGCCCGTTGCGCCGGACCCGGAGCGACAGCTGCTGCCCGGCCTCCAGCACCCCGCGCCAGCGCATCCCGTCCGACCAGGACGCCTCCGGCCCCGCCAGGTAGGTGAGCGAGCGGTGCCCGCGGGCCAGCAGGTGGTCGGCGGCGAACCGGACCGCCTGCACCGTGTGGGGGGCCCCCCACGGCACCTGGTCCACCAGCCGGTTGAGCACCACGACGCGAACGGACTTGGCCAGGGTGCGGATGGCGGCGTCGGACATCCGGGAGGACGCGAGGATCACCGCGTCCACGGCGGGCACGATCCGTCCCAGGGCCTCGTGCTCGGCGTCGGCGGACTCCTGGCTCTCGGCCAGGACCAGCGTGCAGCCGGCGTGCCGGGCGGCGCGCTCGGCGCCGCGGATCATGCCGTAGAAGACCGGGTTGGTGATGTCGGCGACCACCATGGCGATCAACGACGTGTCGGTCCGCGCATCCCGCTCGGTCTCCCCGGTGCGGTAGCCGAGCCGTGCCGCCACGGCGCGGACGTGCTCTGCGGTCCGGAAGCTGACCCGACCCGGTTTGGACAGGGCCCGGGACACGGTGGAGGCCGCCACCCCCGCAGCCTCGGCCACGTCGTAGATCGTGACCGGTCTGTCGGCCGGGTCGCCGCCGTCGGAGCCCATCCCGCCACCCTAGTCACGACACCGAGGCCAAACCGTTATCTCTCGTTGCTGCGGGCCCAGGTGTTGTCGTGTTTGACTCCTCGCTCGGGGTCACTTTCTCGGGGGAAACACGAGGAACACCCTTCGACGACGCAGGCGTTCCTCGGCCGCTGTCAGTCCCTGCTCCATCTCCGTCAACCCGTTCGCGCGGGCGCGTTGCCGGCTGGGCAGGTCGCCCTGTGCTTCACACCCAAATCGCTCGGACTCCGAGCGCGCCCTCTGGAGGAATCATGATCGTTTCCCACACCGCTGTCCGTCGTTCCCGCGCCGCCCGTGCCGTGGTCGGTGCCGTCCTGGCCGGTCTGCTGGCCACGGGTGCCGCCCTGGCGCTGGCGCCCGACGCCGACGCCGCCAGCAGCGCCCGCGCGAACAGCGTCAAGATCACGCCGACCGCGAACAGCGTCAAGATCGCGCGGGCCGCGAACAGCGTCTAGGTGATCCGTCCGGGAGCATGCCGGGGGTGCATCGCCTTCTGTGGATAGAGAGTCTCGCCCCGTGCCAGCATCTCCACCATCTCGGTGATCTTGCGGGCTCGGCTCTCTGGGCGCTTCATGCTCTCGACCCGGTGGATGACGGCGAAGCGGTTGGCGCTGGTGAGCAGGTCGTACATCGCCTGCGCCTCCGGTGCCGCCGCGATCGCCGTGATAAGGTCGTCGGGCGGCTGACGGGTCGCGGGACCGGCGTAGGCCGCGTCCCACCGCCCGTCGGCCCTCGCCGCCTGGACGGCGGCCCGCCCCGCGTCGGTCATCCGGCCCCGGTCCTCGAGCTCGGCCACCAGTGCGACGTTGCGCTGGGACCAACTGCTCTTGGGTCGGCGGGGGGTGATGCGCACGGTGTAGCTGTGGTCGTCGCGCTTGCCGGCCTGACCGTCGATCCAGCCGAAGCAGAGCAGCTCCTCGACGGCGCTGGCCCAGGTGATGGTGGTGTCCGTCCCGCCCTTCTTGGTCACCACCAGCCGTACGCCGTCGGAGGTGGCGTGGTGCTCCTCGAGCCAGGCCCGCAGCGCAGCCGGGTCGGGCACGAGCAGCTCGGGCAGCAGGGTCGACATGAGGCCGACGTTAGCGGCGGCCGCCGACACCGGCTCGGATCGTGGACGGCATGTTGACGTTCACATGTCAGGGTACAACGATGTAGCGATGTCGACCGCCCGCGCTGTCATCAACGTCGATCTTCCCGGACCGATCATCAGCCGTCACGTGTACGGCCACTTCGCCGAGCACCTGGGCCGCTGCATCTACGGCGGGTTCTGGGTCGGTGAGGACTCCGACATCCCGAACGAGGGCGGGATCCGGCTGGATGTGGTGGAGGCGCTGCGGGCGTTGAGGATCCCCAACCTGCGGTGGCCGGGCGGTTGCTTCGCCGACGACTACCACTGGCGGGACGGCATCGGCCCGCGCGACCAGCGACCCCGGATGGTCAACTCCCACTGGGGCGACGTGGTCGAGGACAACTCCTTCGGCACCCACGAGTTCCTGGCGCTGTGCGAGCTGCTGGACGCCGAGCCGTACGTGAACGGCAACGTCGGCTCCGGCACCGTCCGCGAGATGAGCGAGTGGATCGAGTACCTGACCCGGGCCGACGACTCGCCGATGGCCTCGCTGCGGCGCGAGCACGGTCGGGACGAGCCGTGGCGGGTGCCCTTCTTCGGCATCGGCAACGAACCGTGGGGCTGCGGCGGCAACATGCGCGGCGAGGCGTACGCGGACCTGGCCCGGCAGTACGGCACCTACGTGCGGGACCACGGCGGCAACCAGGTCTACCGGAGCGCCGCCGGTGCGCATGACGACGACGTGACCTGGACGCGGGCGCTGATGGAGGCGCTGACGCCGTTCGGCACCCCGCTGACCCGGCCCGGCGTCTTCCAGGGTGTCTCGCTGCACTACTACACGACGGCCGGCCCCTGGGAGAGCAAGGGCTCGGCCACCGTATTCGACGACGACGACTACTGGCGGACGATGGCCGCGTCACGGCGGATCGAGTCGATCCTGGCCGCCCACATCGCGGTGATGGACTCCTACGACCCGCAGCGGCTGGTCGGGCTGGTGCTCGACGAGTGGGGCACCTGGTGGGACGTCGAGCCGGGCACGAACCCGGGATTCCTGTACCAGCAGAACACCCTGCGGGACGCCCTGGTCGCCTCGGTGCACTTCGACGTGTTCCACGCCGTCGCCGAGCGGCTGGTGATGGCCAACATCGCGCAGACCGTCAACGTCCTGCAGGCGATGATCCTGACCGATCCCGACACCGGCGCGCTGGTGCTCACCCCGACGTACCACGTGTTCGCGATGAACGCCGGGCACCAGGACGCCGCCCGGCTCGACGCGCACCTGGTCGCCTCGGACCTGGTCCGGCAGGTGGCCGCCGAGCAGGTTCCGACGGTGTCGGTGTCGGCCAGCAGCAAGGACGGCGGCGTGCTGATCTCGGCCTCCAACCTGGACCTGACCGAGCCGGTCGAGCTCGCCCTGGACCTCCGGGGCGGACGCCTGGCCGACGCGAACGGCCAGGTGCTCACCGCCGACCGGGTCGACACCTACAACGACGCCGCCCGGACCGACGCGGTGGCGCCCCGGTCGCTGGACGTCACGGTCGACGGCGACGTCCTCCGGGTCGTGCTGCCGCCGCACTCCTTCGCCACCGTGTCCGGGACGCTGTCTCGACCATGACCGCTCCAGTGCCGACCGCCGCGCGACGTCCGTGCCGGAGCTGCGGGCCGGCGGAGGCCCTGACCCCGGAGCTGGTGCACGCCGAGGTGGTCGCCCAGCTGCGCTACGAGGGCGACCTGGCGTCCGACGAGGTGCGGGACGCGCGGCTCCGGACCTGTGCTGCCTGCTCCCGGTTGG
>JBMDXL010000648.1:0-1855 GCA_048594465.1 Microlunatus sp.
GTCGTCAACGAGCGCCTGCCCCGCATCAAGGGCACCATGCGCGTGGGCCGGATCGTGCGCGTGACCCTCGGAGAGTGGACGCCGTACCCCAAGCGGCTGAAGTTCCGGTGGTACGCCGCCGGGAAGGCCATCAAGGGAGCCACCCACCAGCGCCTCAGGCTGACGAAGAAGCAGGCCGGCAAGCGGCTCCGGGTCGTGGTGAAGGCGTCGGCCCCGGGCTATGAGTCGCTGACCATCACGACCAAGCGGTCGCGCAAGGTCCGCCGCTGACATCAGGGCCCCACCGGTCGTCATCGAGGACCAAAGACCCTGCCCGCGCCCCGTCGGGCGTCCTACCGTCCCAGTATGCGTGGGGTCGAGATCGTTCCTGTCCGTGAGCTCTCCGACCGATGGCGGCGCCGGCTGCTCGCGGTCGTGGCGGGTCTGGCACTCGTGCTGACCGCGGCGGCCCCGGGTGCGCCTGCGAGCGCAGCCGGTCCGGGCAGCGTGGCCGGCATCGTGACCGATGCCGAAGGCACGCCGCTGGAGGGGATCGAGGTGGCGGTGCTGGACAACACGGACGCCGTGGACCCTGTGGTCGCGACGGACCTCACCGATGAGGCCGGCGCCTACCGTGTCGACGGTCTTGTCGCCGACCCGTACTACCGGGTCCGCTTCCTCGATCCGACGGGCACGTATGCCACCGAGTACCACCGGGACTCGATCTTCCCGCACGGCGGTGCCTGGGTGGCGGTGGTGGCGGACGAGGTCACCACCCTCCCCCCGGCCTCACTCGAGCTCGGCAGTAGCCTCTCGGGCAGGCTGACCCGGGCGGGTGGCGACCCGGTGTCTGGTGGCGTGGTCCAGCTGTTCTGGCAGCAGAGTGCCGGGAGCTGGTCGGGCATCGACGACTTCGTGGCGGACGCCGACGGGCGCTGGACGATCCCCGCCCTGCGCGACGGGACGTACTCCCTTCGGTTCTGGGACCCCGTGACGCACGCCGCCGAGGTCTGGGACGACCAGCCCGACTTCAACTTCATGCCCGTGGGGCTCGCCGGCGCGGACCTGACCGGTCTCGACGCGGAGCTCGGTGGCGACGTCACCAACCTCACCCCACCCACCATCTCCGGCACTCCACAAGTCGGTGAGGTGCTGACCGCCGCGGCCGGCACGTGGGCGCCGTCTGGGACGACCGTGGCGTTCCGCTGGGTGGTCGGCGCCGACACCTCGCCCGGCGACGACCCGACGGGCGCGACGTACACCCCGACGGCCCAGGACGTGGGCAAGACGATCCGCGTGCAGGCCGTTGGCAGCTACGAGGCCGGCTGGAGGCCCGCGACCGTGTGGTCAGCCGCCACTGCGTCGGTCGCTCCTGCGCCGGTGCAGGTCGCCCCGCAACCCGTGCCCGCACCCCCGACCGTCGTGATCGTGAACGAGCGGCGGCCCCGCATCAAGGGCACGCTGCGGGTGGACCGGACGGTCCGGGTGACGACCGGCGACTGGACGCCCTATCCCAGGAACCTCACGTTCGCCTGGTACGCCGGCGGCACGAAGGTGAAGGGGGCGATCCACCGCCGGCTCCGGCTGACGGAGAAGCTGGTCGGCAAGCGCCTCGTCGTGCGCGTCACGGCCACCGCGCCGGGCTACGAGCCCCTCACCGTGCGCACGCGGCGTTCCGACCGGGTCCGCCGCTGACCTCCCGGTGAGGGCGGTGACGGTCGTCACCACCCCCACCCCATCAGATGGTCCGTGGCGGGCCCAGCGGAGAGTCGCCGGTAGTTTCTTCGCATGACCGAGACCTGGCCCGGCACCGCCTACCCCCTGGGTGCCACCTTCGACGGCACCGGCACGAACTTCGCGCTCTTCAGCGAGGTCG
>JBMDXL010000649.1:0-2017 GCA_048594465.1 Microlunatus sp.
ATCCCCGGCACGTCGAACAGCGCCCCGAGGATCCCGAGCGCGATGAACCAGCCCAGGTCGAGTCCGAAGACGCGGTCCACCACGGCGAGCGCGGCCACCGAGACGGCGCTGCCGAGGTCGGACAGGACGCTCATCCGGCGCTGGCCGACCTTGTCGATCAACCAGCCGCCGACCAGGGCGGCGGCGATGGCCGGCAGCGCGGCGACCGCCGCCACCAGTCCGGTGACGGCCGGGGAGCCGGTCCGGGTCAGCACCAGCCAGGGCAGCACGATGGCGATCGCGGAGTTCCCGAACAGGGAGAACGCCTCGGCGGCGACGAACAGGGGCAGCGACGCCCGCGACGTCCGACGGATCGGGGGGGCCGGGTCGGGAGCCAGGTCGGTCATGCCCCCATCGTGATCGTTGACGCTACGTCAGGGTCAAGCCTCGTCGGTCAGAAACCGATGATGGGGTGCGGCACGTAGGGCTCCTCCAGCCGCTCGATCTCGTCGGCGGTGAGCCGCAGGTCGAGCGAGGCCAGCGCGTCGTCCAGGTGCGACTGCTTGCCCAGCCCGACGATCGGGGCCGTGACGACCGGGTTGGCCGCCACCCAGGCCAGCGCGACCTGGGCCCGGGACACGCCCCGGTCCTGCGCGACCTCGGCGACCCGCTCGACGACGACCCGGTCGGTCGACTCGTCGTAGAGGGTCTTCCCGAAGGCGTCGGTCTCCGACCGGCTCGTCGACTCGCCCCACGGCCTGGTCAGCACGCCGCGGGCCAACGGGCTCCAGGGGAGCTCCCCGATGCCGTGGTGGGCGCAGTGCGGGTACATCTCCCGCTCCTCCTCGCGGTTGAGCAGGTTGTAGTGGTCCTGCATGGTGACGAACCGGAGCCAGCCGTGGATCCGCTGCAGGTAGAGCGCCTTGGAGAACTGCCACGCGTACATCGACGAGGCACCGAGGTGGCGCACCTTGCCGGCGTCGACGAGGTCGCTCAGGGCCTGCAGGGTCTCCTCGATCGGCGTCGTCGGATCCCAGCGGTGGATCTGGTAGAGGTCGAGGTGATCGACCCCGAGCCGTCGCAGACTGGCGTCGCACTCGGCGAGGATCGCCTTGCGCGACAGCCCGGACCGGTTGGGTCCCTCCCCCATCCGGCCGTGCACCTTGGTGGCGATGACCAGCTCGTCCCGCTGCCCGTACTCGGCCAGGGCGCGGCCGACGATCTCCTCACTCGATCCGGCGGAGTAGACGTTCGCCGTGTCGAAGAAGTTGATCCCGGCCTCGATCGCCGCCCGGATCAGGGGTCGGCTCTGGTCCTCGGTCAGCGTCCACGGGTGCGGACCGCGGTCGGGTTCGCCGAACGTCATGCACCCCACGCACAGAGGTGAGACGTCCAGTCCGGTGCTGCCCAGCTTCACGTACTCCATGGGCCCACCGTACGAGGGCGAGCCCGGCCCCGGGACTTGGCTCAGGGTTTGGTGTCGTAACCGAGGCGGGTTACAACTCAATCCGCTCGTCCGACCTCAGACGAACGGGGCCCACTCGGGGAGCCACACGGTCGTCTCCGGCGGCAGCGCACCGGCCACGTGCTGGCCGCTGGTCAGCCGGACGACACCGTCGGGCAGCGGGACCGCGGTCGTGCCGAAGTTGCTGAGGCAGTGCCAGCCACCCGGCCGGGTGAAGTGCAGGACCTCGGGGTCACCGCTCTCCACCCAGGTCAGCTCCTCGCTGGTCTGCAGCTGCCGGCGGACCCGCAGGGCCTCGCGGTAGAACTCCAGCGTGGTGCCGGTCCGGCCCTCCTGCGCCGCGACCGCCGTACGGGAGAAGCCGGCCGGTTGCGGCAGCCAGGCGTGACCGCTGCTGAAGCCGAACGCGTTGCCCTCGTGGTGCCACGGCATCGGGACGCGGCAGCCGTCGCGACCCTTCTTCTCGTTCTGGGTCCGCAGCCAGATCGGGTCCTGCAGCGCGGCGGCCGGCAGGTCGGCGACCTCGTGCAGGCCCAGCTCCTCGCCCTGGTAGAAGTACGACGACCCCGGCAG
>JBMDXL010000065.1:0-3457 GCA_048594465.1 Microlunatus sp.
CGGACCGGAGTCGGTCACCACGATCCGCTCGAGCTCCATCGCAACCCCCGGCCAGGCGTACGAGACGACGCGGTGGCCCCAGGTGTCGGTGGGATCCTCACAGATCTGGGTGTGCAGCCCCGAGGTCGCGCCGGCCACCACGTCGACGTCGCCGGCGCGATGCCGCAGGGTCGACAGCCAGCCGGTCGCGGCGTCGATGATCACCTCGACGTGCGGGTTGGCCAGCCGCTCCGGGCCGACCTCCAGAGCAGAGGCGACCGGGTCGGGCGCCGGTCCCGACCGCAGCCGGTACACCCGGTAGCCCAGAGCCGGCAGCTCGGCCCGGAACGCGGTCGCTCCCCGGCTCCGCTCCCCGGTGGCGACCACCGCGCGGGCCGGCTGGGCCAGCACCGCGGCGCCACCGTCGTCGACCACGTGCACACCCGACGCTGTGGCGTCGGCGTGCATGATCACGTCGGTCCGCACCGGCCAGGGGTGCGGGTTGAACACCACCAGCGGTTGGCTGCCGGCCTCGGCGGGGATGTCGATCCGTCGTGCGATCACGTTGTGCACCCGGGTGGTGATCCGCTTGGCGATCGACACCGCCTCGCCCAGCTGGTCACGCGCGTCCTCGTACGCCGACTCGATCGCCGACCCGGGCAGCACGTCGTGGAACTGGTTGAACAGCACCTGCTTCCAGGCCGTCTCCAGCTGCTCCCGCGGGTACGGCGCGGGTTCGGCCGCCGCCGGTGGCGCGACGCTGAGCACGGCGGCCCAGCGCTCGGCGCCGAGCACCGCGGCCTGGGCGCGCTGCTGCCAGGCCTTGATGCCCGAGTGCGCCGAGTAGCAGCCAGGGGCGTGGTGCTGCAGGTCGTCACGCCGGACGGGCAGCTCGCGTCCCTGCTCCACCTGCGCGAGCACGGTGTCCAGGTAGTCCCGTGGGCTGGAGAGCAGCAGTCGACCGAAGGAGCCCATCCGGTCGAACCGGTGGATGGAGTCGAGGTTGGCCCGGGTCGGACCGCCGCCGTGGTTGCCGACCCCGTAGAAGACCATCAGCTGTTCGCCGGTGTCCCGGGCGGCGGCGATGGCCCGCTCCAGCTGACCGTGGACCGCGCCGGGGCCGCTGCCGTACTCGTTGGGGATCCGGTAGGCGAGCACCCGGCTGCCGTCGGGCGCCTCCCACCAGAAGGTCGACGGTTCGAGATCGCCCTCGTGCGGCCCGGGCCGGAGGAAGATGTAGCTGTCCAGGCCCTGTCCCTGCAGGATCTGGGGCAGCATCGCGTGGTGCCCGAAGGGGTCGGCGTTCATCCCAACCGTGGCCGTCCGATCGAACCGTGACTGCAGGTAGCGCTGACCGTAGAGGCCCTGGCGGACGAAGCTCTCCGGACCCGGCATGTTGCAGTCGGGCTCCACCCACCAGCCACCGACGTGCACCCAGCGACCTTCCGCCACCCGTGCGGTGATCTCGGCGAAGAGCGCCGGATCGGACTCCTCGACCCACGACAGCAGCACGATCTGGTCGCAGGTGAAGACGAAGTCGGGGTACTCCTCCATCCGGTCCAGAGCGGACCGGAAGGTCGCCCGCGCCTCCTGGTAGCCCTCCTGCCACGGCCACAGCCAGACCGGATCGAGATGGGCGTGCCCGACCAGGTGCACGGTCCGGTCGGCGGTGGCGTACGGCCTCGCCGGTGCCGCGTGCGCGCTGTCGCGGGGTGGCCCGGCGGCGCGGGCGTTGGAGATCGGGGCTGGTTCCTGGGGCGACGTCATCGTCCTCCGCTCGCTCACCGTGCCGGTACGGCGTCCTCGGCCCGACCCTAACCCCAGGCGCCCGGCCCGCCGGACCCCAGACGAGGATGCCGCCATGCGTCCCGTGCTGCTGCCGCCCAACGTGATCGACCACTTCTACCTCGGCGGGCGCCGACTGGCCGCTCTCCGGGGGGTCGAGCAGGCGTCACCCCGCCGACCGGAGGAGTGGCTCGCCTCCGCCGTGGCGCGCGCCGACGACCCCGGCACCGGTCCGAGCCTGCTGGCCGACGGCACGCCGTTCGCTGAGGCCGTGGCCGCGGACCGCGAAGGGTGGACCGGCACGGCGGACACGGCCCCGGGCGCCGGGCCGGCCGACACCGGGCTGCTGGTCAAGCTGCTCGACGCCGGACAGCGGTTGCCCGTCCACGTGCACCCGACGCGCGCCTTCGCCGGCACCCGTCTGCACTCCTGCTACGGCAAGACCGAGGCCTGGCACGTCCTCGCCGTCGAGGGTGACGATCCCGCGGTCTGGGTCGGCTGGCGCGAGGACGTCGACCCGATCGAGCTCGCCGCCCGCATCGAGGCCCAGGACTCCGACTGGATGCTGGATCGGCTGAACAAGATCAGCGTCCGGCCCGGTGACGGCATCCTCGTGCCGGCCGGTCAGCCCCACGCGACCGGCGCCGGCGTGTTCGTCGTCGAGGCTCAGGAGCCGACCGATCTCTCGATCCTGCTGGAGTGGTCGGTGACCAGCGCGACCCGGGAGGAGTCCCATCTCGGTCTCGGTTTCGCTCTCGCCCTGCAGGCCCTGGATCATCGTGCGACGACGGCCGCCGGTCTGGCTGCCCTCCGTCACCGGGTCGACCCCGGGGCACGCGCCGACGTCCTCGTTCGGGGGCTGCCCGCGGCGGCCGACCCGTTCTTCCGTCTCGACGTCGCCGCACCCCGGGGATCGGCCGTGGCGGTGGCGTCCGGATTCGCCGTCGTGGTGGTGACCGAGGGCCACGGGGTGCTGAGCTGGACGGGCTCTGCCGGAGTCGATCAGGTGGAAGCGACGCGGGGCCAGGTCTGGGCGGTGCCCGCCGGGATCGGCTGCTGGACCGTCGTCGGTGACGTCCGGGCGGTGGTCTGTCGTCCGTCGGTGAGCTGGCCCGACCTGTCCTGGGTCTCGTGACGCACCGTGTCGACGCGCACCTCGACGTCGGTGAAGTGCGCGATCAGGGAGCGCCGCCGCAGATCATGGGCGGCGACGCCGATCATGGTTCCGGTGAAGCGCAGCGTGGGTCCGACCTCATCGGAGAGCGGACCGAGGGAGAGCGGCGGCCCGGAAGGGCGCCAGCCGTGGCCGTGGTCGTAGGCGAACTGAAGCTCGAGGCCGGTGATCTGGAAGCGGAGACGCACGACGCCCGCAGGGAGGGGAGTCCATCCGTGCTCGACGTGTCCTTCGGGGTGTCGGCTGAGGACGCCGATGACTCGTCCGCGATCGCCGTGGTGGGTGACGGCGAGGTAGTGGTAGCCGGTGGTGTTGTAGTAGACGACCAGACCGGCGAGCTCGGTGTGGTGGTGCGGATCCACGTCGAGAGTGACCTCGCCGGTGCAGGCCAGACTCGGTAGTCGCCTGGCCAGCATCGACTGGGAGAACAAGGAGTCCAGACTCTCGCGGCCCCGGAGTCTGACGCCGTCGGTCGCACTGAAGTCAGCCCAGGCAGGAGTGACGGGTTCGCGCAGACTC
>JBMDXL010000650.1:0-2033 GCA_048594465.1 Microlunatus sp.
CCTCCGCGGCGAGGTGCTCCACGTGATCCGCCGCGTGCAGCGAGCGGTCCAGGAGGCGTACCTCGCCGGCCACCTCGGCAAGGACCTCCACGGCTCGGGCTACGACCTCGACGTGGTCGTCCCCGCCGGCGCCGGCGCCTACATCTGCGGTGAGGAGACGGCGCTGCTCGACTCGCTCGAGGGCCGCCGCGGCCAGCCCCGGCTGCGGCCTCCGTTCCCCGCGGTCGCGGGCCTCTACGCGAGCCCGACCGTCATCAACAACGTCGAGTCCATCTCCTCGGTGCCGGCCATCATGGCCAACGGGGCCGACTGGTTCGCCTCGATGGGGACCGAGAAGTCCAAGGGGATGACCATCTACTCCCTGTCCGGGCACGTCACCCGGCCCGGTCAGTTCGAGGCGCCACTGGGGATCACCCTGCGCCAGCTGCTCGATCTGGCCGGCGGCATCCGGGAAGGTCACCGGCTGAAGTTCTGGACGCCGGGCGGCTCGTCGACGCCGATGCTGACCGACGAGCACCTCGACGTCCCGCTGGACTACGAGGGGGTGTCCGGGGTCAAGTCGATGCTCGGCACCAAGGCCCTGCAGTGCTTCGACGAGACCACGTCGGTGGTCCGCACCGTGCTGCGCTGGACCGAGTTCTACAAGCACGAGTCCTGCGGCAAGTGCACCCCGTGCCGGGAGGGCACCTGGTGGCTGGTGCAGATCCTCACCCGGATGGAGGCCGGTCGCGGCGAGGAGGGCGACATCGAGAAGCTGCTCGACCTGTGCGAGAACATCCTCGGCCGCTCCTTCTGCGCCCTGGGCGACGGGGCCACCTCCCCGATCAGCTCGGCCATCACCTACTTCCGCGACGAGTTCGAGGCGGCCATGCACACCCCGGCCTGGGAGCTGTTCCCGTACGAGCGCAGCACGATCTTCGTCCGCGAGGGAGCGAGCGCATGAGGAACCGACACCACGACTCGGAGCTGAGCGGGGGGTGCCGGTCATGACCGTCACCTCGAACACCCGCCAGGAGCTCGAGAAGCGCGAGGACCTGATCACCCTGACCATCGACGACGTCGAGGTCAGCGTGCCCAAGGGCACCCTGGTGATCCGCGCCGCCGAGCTGATCGGCACCGAGATCCCGCGGTTCTGCGACCACCCGCTGCTCGAGCCGGTCGGGGCCTGCCGGCAGTGCCTGGTGGAGATCCCCGACGCCGGCAACGGCCGCCCGATCCCCAAGCCGCAGGCGTCCTGCACCCTGGAGGCGGCGGCCGGGATGGTGGTCAAGACCCAGGTCACCTCGCCGGTGGCCGACAAGGCCCAGCACGGGAACATGGAGTTCCTGCTGGTCAACCACCCGCTGGACTGCCCGATCTGCGACAAGGGCGGCGAGTGCCCGCTGCAGAACCAGGCGATGGCGCACGGCCAGGCGGAGTCCCGCTTCCACGACGTGAAGCGCACCTACCCCAAGCCCGTGCACCTCTCGGCCAACGTGCTGCTGGACCGTGAGCGGTGCGTGCTCTGCGCCCGCTGCACCCGGTTCTCCGAGCAGGTGGCCGGTGACCCGTTCATCGCGCTGATCGAGCGCGGCGCGCTGCAGCAGGTCGGCATCTACGAGATCGAGCCGCTGCACTCCTACTTCTCCGGCAACACCATCCAGATCTGCCCGGTCGGTGCGCTCACCTCCTCGGCGTACCGGTTCCGTTCGCGCCCGTTCGACCTGGTCTCGGTGCCGAGCATCGCCGAGCACGACGCCTGCGGCTCGGCCATCCGGGTTGACTACCGGCGCGGTCAGGTGATGCGCCGGCTGGCCGGTGACGACCCCGAGGTCAACGAGGAGTGGATCACCGACAAGGACCGGTTCGCCTTCAGCTACGGGCGCGGCGACGACCGGCTCACCCGGCCCCTGGTCCGCGACGTCGACGCCGACGGCACCTCGGTGCTGCGTCCGGCGTCCTGGCCCGAGGCCATCGACGTGGCCGTCCGCGGTCTGCAGGACGCGCTGCACCCGCCCCTCGATCCCGACGCCCCGGAGATGACCCCAGTCAGC
>JBMDXL010000651.1:0-2028 GCA_048594465.1 Microlunatus sp.
GGCAACTCGACCTCCTGCACGTATGCGACCGAGGGCGCGGACGAACACCACACGGTGGTCAAGGTCCCGCACGCCTTCGGTGACGGGTTCCCCACCAGCGACGCCGGCCCCGGGCAGGTCGCCCTGTGGACAGGAGAGTTCACCACCTCCGACAGCGACGTCGACATCCCCGGATACCCCGGCAGCCTGTCGATCTCCCGGTCCCACTCCACCTTCGACGCTCCCGCCGACACCGTCACCGGGATCTTCGGGCCCGGGTGGACAGCCGCCCTGGACGGCCCCGACGCCGGCCTGGCCGGCGCCCAGGTCTTCGACCGCACCACCATCGACTGCACCATCGTCCTGGCCCTGCCTGCCGACGAGGGTGGAGACACCCTGACCTACCGTCAGCCGGGCAAGGCCCGACTCAAGGACCCCGCTGGGACCTACACCCCGGTCGACGACGACACCCTCCTGGACGGGTCGACGCTGAAGCTGTCGACCAGCGGGACCGCCCCGACCAGCGTGTTGACCCTGACCTACACCGAGGACGACGGGACCGTCACCACCTGGACGGCCCCGGAGACCGCTGGTGCGACGGCGACGGTGTGGACTCCGGCCGGGGTCAGCGAGCCTGGGATCGGCGAGTTGAACGGGGTCCCTCGCGTCAACGGCCGGACCACCTACAGCACGGACGGCGCGGGTCGCGTCACGCGGATCCTCGCGCCGGTCCCGCTGGGTGGGAGCTCGTGCACCGCGACAGCGCCGAAGGTCATCGCTGACGGGTGCCGCGCACTGCAGATCGACTACGCCAGCGGCACGACGGCGACGACGAGCACCCCCGGTGACGTCGCGGGGCAGGTGGCGCGGATCTGGTACCTGGGATGGAACCCCGCCCAGGCCGACAGCAAGACCCTGGTCGCCTCGTTCGCCTACCTCAAGGCCACCACCACCGCCGCGACCGGGCGGCTGGTCCGGGCTACGGACGAACGCACCGGCCTGGTGACCTCGTACACCTACGCCGGGACCGACGCCTCGCAAACCGACCCGGTCCGCCTGACCTCGATCACCCCACCTGGCTTGAAGGCCTGGCGGTTCGCCTACGACGCCGCCAACGGGTACCGCCTCACCCAGGTCAGCCGCGACGCCCTGGCCGCGGGCGGCCAGCCGGTGGTGCAGGGCAGCTACCTCTACGGCGCCTCGGCCAGCGGGGGCGTCGGTACCGGCCTGCCGGACCTCAGCGCTGCCACGGTGGCTGCCTGGGCGCAGAGGGCCGCCCCGACGTATGCAGCCGCGGCGTTCGGCCCTGACCACGTCCCCTCCACCCTGAACGCGGCGACGCTGCCCGCGACGGAATGGGCGTGGGCGGACCTGCAGTACACAGACGCCCAGGGCTATACCACCAACACCGCCTCCTTCGGCGCCGGCGCCTGGCAGGTCACCGCCACCGACTACAACACCCAGGGCAACATCGTGCGCACCCTGGACGCCGGCGCCATCGCCACGATCCGCAATCCCCAGAACGCCATACCGCCGCAGCGGGCGGACGACTACGCCACGATCACCAAGTACAACGACGCGTTCACTGTCGGCTCGACCGAGACCCCGGCGGGGATGCTGGTCACCGACGTCTGGGGACCTGCCCGCGCGGTCGCCCGGAACGCCGAGACCACCCAGCCTGACGGCAGCCCTTACCAGGGCCGCCCGCACACCCACACCGACTACGACCAAGGCGCCCCGAACGGCGGCGTCAACGCCACCACCGGCCAGCCGTACCGGCTGCCCACGACGGTGACGACCTCGCTGAGCGACACCGCCGGCGCCAACGACCTCGAGACCGTGTCCCAGACCAAGACCTCCTACGACAAGATCGTCACTGGGTCGGATCCGGACACGTGGGCCCTCGGGCTCCCGACCCGGACCACGACCGTGGTCGACGGTGGCAGCGGCGACATCACCCGCACCACCCGCTACGACAGCGAAGGCCGGGTCATCGAGACCCGGCAACCCCTGTCGACCGGCGCTGACGCCGGCACCACCAAGACGCTC
>JBMDXL010000652.1:0-1856 GCA_048594465.1 Microlunatus sp.
ACAAGGTGGGCCGTAAGCCCATGCTCGTGTTCTTCGGCGTCGGCGGCGTCCTCTACACCTGGGTGCTCATCACCTACCTGCCGCAGACCACCTCGCCGGTCACCGCTTTCGCGCTGACCGCCGTCGGCTACCTCATTCTCACCGGCTACACCTCGGTGAACGCGATCGTGAAGGCCGAGGTGTTCCCGGCCCACATCCGGGCGCTGGGCGTCGGTCTCGGGTACGCCCTGGCCAACTCGCTGTTCGGTGGGACGGCTCCGGTGATCTACCAGGCGTTCTCGTCGGCCGGTCAGACGACGATGTTCATCGTCTACGTCACCGTGGTGATCGCCGTCAGCCTGGTCGTCTACGTCTTCTTCATGAAGAACCGGTCGGTCACGGCGCTGGACCGGGAGCAGGGCGACGCCTGGTCGGCCCCGGAGGCAGTGGGCGCGGCCCGCTAGCCGTTGCCCGGTTGGGGCGGCGGCCGTTCCGGATCCCACGTCGGGTGCCGGGACGGCCGCCGACTTTCGTCCTAGGCTCGTTCGAGGCGCAGCCCGAGTGGATGGGGATCGATGCGGATCGCAGTGGTCGAGGACGACGACGGGGTGGCCGGCGCCCTGGTCGACGGCCTGGCCCTGCACCGGGTCGAGGCGGTCCGGCTGACCCGCGGTCAGGATCTGCTCCGCCGGCACGGCGAATTCGACGTCGTGCTGCTCGATCTCGGTCTGCCGGACATGGACGGTATCGACGTGCTGCGGGATCTCCGGAAGGTGAGTGCGGTGCCGGTGGTGATCCAGACCGCGCGGGACGACGAGCGCTCGGTGGTGCGGGGGCTACGGCTGGGGGCCGACGACTACCTGGTCAAGCCGGTGCGGATGGCCGAGCTGCTGGCCCGGATCGAGGCGGTCCGCCGACGGGCGGCGGCGGCCGCGCCGCGGGCGACCAGCAAACGCCACTTCGACGCGGTGGTGGTCGATCTCGACGAGCGGACGGTGAGCGTCGACGGGGTCGACATCGCCCTGACCACCAAGGAGTTCGATCTGCTGGCGGTCCTGGTCGACGAGCCGGGGGCGGCGGTGAGCCGGGAACAGCTGATGGATCGGGTGTGGGGGGATGCGTTCGTGGCGGTGTCCCGATCGCTGGACGTCCACATGACCGGTCTGCGGGCCAAGCTCGGTCGCCGCGGTCTGATCGAGACCATCCGTGGCTTCGGCTACCGCTGGACGGGCTGATCGATGAGGGCGCGGATCGTGCTGGTGTTGACGATCCTCGGTGCGTTGACCGTGGTCGCGTTCGCTGTTCCGTTGATGCTGACGCAGGCCGAGTCGCGGACCCGGCAGCTGGTCCTGACGCGGGAGAGCGATCTGCAGCGGTTCGCGGCGCTGGCCGGCTCCTGGGCCACCGGTGGCCCGTCCGGGTCACTTTTCGACGAGCTCCGCGCCTACGAGCAGTTGTACGGCGAGCCGATTGCGGTGGTGTCCACCCGCGGGGTGGCGCCGTTCTCGGTGGGACTGGACCTGGACGATCCGGATGTGGCCGGGGCGATCGCCGGTGCGGTCCGCAATCAGTCGCAGACCCCGGACGACCGGATCACCCCCACCGGACCGGACCGCCGGGTGTTGGCGCGGGCCATCGGCGCGGACACCGACATCAGCGGTGCGGTGGTGGTGGCCGCGTCGACCGGGGCCGCCCGTTCCGACATCACCCGCGTCTGGTCGATCGTGGCCGCGGGTGGGGTCGTGGCCCTCCTCGCGCTGGTGGCGTTCGCCGTGGCGGTGAGCGCCTGGGTGCTGCGGCCGCTGCGGCGGTTGACCGTCGAGCTCACCGAGCTGGCCGCCGGGTTGCCGTTCCGGGCCGGGCCTGGTCAGGCTCCC
>JBMDXL010000653.1:0-4062 GCA_048594465.1 Microlunatus sp.
CGCCGGCATCGGGTTGTCGATGCTCCGCCAGCCGATGGGCGCGTCCGACTTCGCGGTGGGCCAGGCGTACTCCTACGACGACCAGCCGGCCGGGACGACCGACCGCGACCTGTCCGACGTCAGCATCGCCCACGACCGCGAGTACATCCTGCCCCGACTCCGGGAGGCGTACGCGCTCAATCCCCGGCTCAGCTTCATGGCCACCCCGTGGAGCGCGCCGGGCTGGATGAAGGACAGCGACTCGCTGGTCCAGGGGTCGCTGGAGAAGACCTACGAGAAGGCGTACGCGCAGTACTTCGTGACGTTCATCCGGGCGTACGCCCGGGCCGGCATCCCGACCGACTACGTCTCGCTGCAGAACGAGCCCCTCTACGAGCCGGCGGACTACCCGGGCATGGGAGTCATGCCGGACCAGGCGGCGAGGGTCCTCGGCCGGCACCTCGGACCCGCGCTGGAGCGGGCCGGGCTGGAGGGCACCACGATCCTGGCCTACGACCACAACTGGGACGTCACCGACTACCCGGAGGCGATCTACGCCGACCGACGGGCCGCCCAGTACGTGCCCGGCACCGCGTGGCACTGCTACGGCGGCCAGGTGACGGCCCAGTCGGTGTCGCACAACAACTACCCGCACGCGCAGGCCTTCCTGACCGAGTGCTCCGGCGGGGAGTGGCAGGGCACGACCGCCCAGGCGTTCGACCTGACCATGGACTCCGTCATCGGCGTGCCCCGCCACTGGGGGCAGTCGGTGATCTTGTGGAACCTGGCGCTGGACCAGCGCAACGGTCCGTACATCGGCGGCTGCACGACCTGCCGCGGCGTGGTCACGGTGAACGACGACGGCACGGTGACCAAGAACCTGGAGTACTGGGCGCTGGGCCACGCGAGCCGGTTCGTCGCGCCCGGGGCGGTCCGGATCGGGTCGTCGCAGCCGGTCGGCTCGCCGGTGAGCAACGTGGCCTACCGCAACCGGGAGGGTTCGCTGGTCGTGGTGGCACACAACCAGGGCCACCAGCCCGCCCCCGTCGAGCTCGCGGTCGGCGACCGGCACGTCGCGACCACCCTGGCGCCCGGCGCCGCCGCCACCTACCGCTTCACCGCGCCCGCCCGCCTCGCGCCGGCCGGCGACCTGGGCTGGGTGGACCTGGACTACGGACGTGGACCGGCCGGCACCCCGGGTGGCCGGCTGACCGCCAGCGTCGGACCCGACGTGATCGCGGCGATGAGCCAGGTGAAGCTGGGCGACAGCTGGCTCGCCTACGCGCTCCCGTACGGCGCCGAGCTGCGCCGCAGGGGCACCGTCACCGACCTCGACCGGTCGGCCTGGACGGTCACCGCCTCCGGGGTGACCCCCACCCCCGACGACCCGCTGGCCCACCTCACCGACGCCGACCCCGTGACGCGGTGGAGCTCCGGTGAGGGCCAGGACACCGACATGAGCCTGACCGTGGACCTCGGCTCGGCGCAGACGTTCTCCGAGGTGTCGCTCGACGTCGGCGCGAGCACCGGGGACTACCTGCGCTCGTACGTCGTCCAGGTGTCCGACGACGGGTCGAGCTGGCGTTCGGTGGCCCGCGGTCCGGGGCGGACCGGCGAGATGATCATCGCGCTGCCCGCCACCACGGCCCGCTACGTCCGGATCTCCAGCGGGACCACCTCGGGCAGCTGGTGGTCGATCGCCGAGCTGAACCTGCGACGGGCGGGCTCGGCCGGCAGCCCGGGTCCGGCCGGCCGGGACCTGGTCCGCGACAGCGCCACGCTGGCCGACGGTTCCCGGGTGGTCGGCTACTACAACGACGGCCGCCGGACCCAGAACGTGCCGTGGCCGGTGACCGGCTTCGGCTACGACTACCGGCTGCCGCCCACCGCGGCGGCCACCTTCGTGCTGCTCGACCGGTGAGCGGTCAGCGGAGCCGGAAGGGGTCGGCCGGGTAGACGCCGAGGACCTTCACCTCGGTGGTGAAGAAGGTCAGCTCCTCCAGCGCGCGACTGAGCCCGAGGTCGTCGGGGTGACCGTCGACCTCGGCCAGGAACTGGGTGGCGGTGAACTGGCCGTCGACCATGTACGACTCCAGCTTGGTCATGTTCACGCCGTTGGTGGCGAACCCGCCGAGGGCCTTGTAGAGCGCGGCCGGCAGGTTCCGGACGTTGAAGATGAACGACGTCACCACGGGACCGTTGCCGGCCGGCGCCTGGACGAACTCCGGCGACAGCAGCACGAAGCGGGTGGTGTTGTGCTCCTCGTCCTCGACGTCGCGGGCCAGCACCTCGAGACCGTAGAGCTCGGCGGCCAGCGGCGGGGAGATCGACGCCTGGGTGACGTCGTTCGCCTCGACGATCTCCCGCGCGGCGCCCGCGGTGTCGCCGGCGATCAGCGGTCGCCAGTGGTGCTCGGCGATGATCTTGCGGCACTGACCGAGAGCGTGCACGTGACTGTGCACGGTCTTGATCGACTCCAGCGTGGTGCCGGGCACCCCCATCAGGTGGAACCGGATCCGCAGGAAGTGCTCGGCGATGATGTGCAGCCCCGAGCCGGGCAGGAAGTGGTGGATGTCGGCCACCCGGCCGGCGATCGAGTTGTCGATCGGGATCAGGGCCAGGTCCGCCGCGCCCGAGCCCACCGCCGCGAACACGTCCTCGAACGACGCGCAGGGCAGCGCCTCGGCGTCGGGATAGTGCTGCACGCAGACGATGTGGGAGTTGGCGCCGGGCTCGCCCTGGTAGGCGATCCGCAGCCCCTCCGCTCCGGTCAGGTCACTCACGAGGCCCTAGTCTGCATGCTCGACTCGACGACCCGGAGGGCTTCCCGCAGGCTGACCGGTCGGCAGCCGAGCGCCAGGGCCCGGGCGCGGATCGCCGGCTCGGCCCGGAACAGCGCCCAGCCACGACGGAGCAGCACCCCGACCGGCTTGCGGTGCTCTCGCACGTCCCGACCGAAGCGCAGCAGCAGGGTCAGCAGCCGGGGGCGGTCCAGGTAGAGGGCGTCGCCCAGCACCCCGCTCCGGCGGCAGGCAGCCACCAGGTCCGCCGCGAACAGGCCCTCGGCCACCACGCAGCCCGCCCCCTCCAGGTCCAGCGCGTGCCGACCGGTCCGCCGGCTGATGGCGATGTCGTACGACGGGACCCGCGCCTCGCCCGTGGTGCACAGGGCGACGATGGCCGCCAGCGCGCCGTCGGCGTCCCAGCTGGCGATGTCGTCCCAGTCGACGATGCCCAGGGTGCGGGGCAGCCCCGGGTGGTCCAGATCGAGGTAGAAGTCGTCCAGTCGCAGCTGCGGGCAGGACGACAGCGCGGCCACCCGCGACTTGCCGCTGCCCGACGGACCGGCGAGCAGCACGACCTGCGCCCGGTGGGTGGCACCGGGGGAGTGCGGGGCCGTCACCTCAGTAGGCGGAGCCGCCCGCGAGCGACAGGGCCCCGGTCGGGTGCCAGACGGTCTTGATCTCCAGGAAGGCCCGCAACCGGCCGGTGCCGGGGGCGGCGGTGAAGTCCGGCCTCCCCTTGGGTCGGTGGACCCGCTTGATGGTGCCGGCCGCGGCGCGCTCGAGCTCGTCACCCAGCTCGGTGTCGGCGCCGGTCAGGTCGAGGGCGTCGACGTCGGCGTGCGCGGCCAGGTGCGGCGCGATCTCCGCGGTCGACCCGGTGAGCAGGTTGACCACCCCACCGGGCACGTCGGAGGTGGCCAGCACCTCGCCGAAGGTGACGGCCACGTACGCGTCCGCCTCGGCCGCGACCACCACGCAGGCGCTGCCGCCCGCGATGATCGGGCCGATCACCGAGACCAGCCCGAGCAGCGGGGCGCCGGTGGGGGCGAGGGCCGCGACCACGCCGGTGGGCTCGGGCGCGGAGTAGGAGAAGTACGGTCCCGAGATCGGGTTGCTGGAGCCGAACACGGCGGGCAGCTTGTCCGTCCAGCCCGCGTAGTGCACCAACCGGTCCACGGCCGCGTCCACCTCGGCGGCCGCCGCCGACTCGGTCAGGCCGCCGCGGGTCAGCAGCTCGACGAACTCGAGCCGGCGACCGTCCAGCATCTCCGCGATCCGGTAGATCACCTGGCCGCGG